>PFKL01000144.1 GCA_002784245.1 Comamonadaceae bacterium CG_4_10_14_3_um_filter_60_75 | reverse complement strand
CGGGCCATGGCCAGGGTGCCGGTGACATTGCGTGGGCCACCTTTTTCAAGCGCTTGGCGGCCTTCGTGTTCGACCGGCGCGCGCGTGGGCTTTTGCACGTAGTTGGCGTCGAATCCGCCGCCCTGGATCATGAAGTTGGCGATGACGCGGTGGAAAATCGTGCCGTCGTAGTGTTTGTCCTTGACGTACTGGAGAAAATTGTCAACCGTTTTGGGCGCTTTGTCGGGGTATAACTCAACGACGAAGTCGCCCGCCGAGGTAACAAATTTGACCTGCGGTGCGCCTTCGGCCAAGGCCAGCAGCGGTGCGCCGCACAGACCTGCGGCACCAAGCACTGTGGCGACGAATTTGCCAAACTTTTTCAGCCACATTGAAAACTCCTTGAGTCGATAAAAGAAAAGATTTTTACCAGCATGCGCCCAGGCTTCATTGCCTTGTCGCTGAGGCCGCGCCGATGGGCTGCAGCACAGATGCAATGCCCGCGATCTTGGGTTGCAACGCCGCATTACCCGCGTCAATTTCGAGTGCCTTGGTATACGACTGACGCGCCAGCATGGCATACACATCACCCAGATTTTCGTGCGCTGTGGCGTAACCTGGGTGGTTGCGGATGGCGGTCTCGAGCGCCGTGCGTGCCTTGTCAAACTGCCCCTGACTGGCGTACACCACGGCAAGGTTGTTGTAGGGCTCGGGTAACTCGGGAAAGTCCTGGGTCAGCTTGGTGAAAACGGCGATGGCCTGCGCAGTCTTTTCCTGTTTGCGAAAGATCAAGCCCTTGAGGAATTGCATCCGGGGGTCCTGGGGCTTGTCGGCCAGAAAAGTTTCAACTATCTGCAGCGACTCGGCCAATTTGTTGTCTTGCATCAGCCGACTGGCGTCGCTGTAAAGGTCAGCATGGGCTGCAGAACCTGCGCACACCCCAACCACGGCCAGCAGGCGCAACAACTTGAATATCAGGCCTGCAATTGGGTTCATGGGTGGAAAAATGGGTCGCAGCGAAGGGGGCATCTAAAAGCCAAATGAGCAGGGCTTTATACTGCCCGAAATTGTAGCCCAGAGACTTTTTGAAGCCTTTGGCGTGGCTGAAATCCCCCCAACCCATGACTTTGCGAATCTTCAACACCCTGTCCCGTTCGGTCGAGGCATTTTCTCCGGGCGAGCCCGGCCATGTGCGTATGTACGTGTGCGGCATGACGGTGTACGACCTGTGCCATTTGGGTCATGCGCGCTCCATGATGGCGTTTGACGTGGTGCGCCGCTGGTTCGAAGCCAGTGGCCTGCGCGTGACGCATGTGCGCAACGTCACCGACATCGACGACAAGATCATCAAGCGCGCATTGGAAAACGGCGAATCGATCCGCAGCTTGACCCGCCGCATGGTCGACGCGCTGCACCAAGATGCCGATGCCCTGGGCATCCTGCGCCCGACGCACGAGCCGCGTGCCACCGAGCATGTGCCGTCGATGCTGGCGCTGATCGGCCGGTTGCAAGAAAAGGGCCTGGCCTACCAGAGCGGTGACGGTGACATGAATTACGCTGTACGCAAATTTGTCGGCTACGGCAAGCTCAGCGGCAAGTCGCTCGACGAATTGCGCGCCGGTGAGCGCGTGGCGGTGGCTGACGGCAAGACCGATCCGCTGGATTTTGTGTTGTGGAAGTCGGCCAAGCCGACCGAGCCGGCTGATGCCAAGTGGGACAGCCCGTTTGGCTTGGGGCGCCCGGGCTGGCACATTGAATGCTCGGCCATGTGTGGCCAATTGCTCGGGCAAACAGTGGATATCCATGGCGGGGGTGCCGACTTGCAGTTTCCGCACCACGAGAACGAAATTGCGCAAAGCGAAGGCGCCAACGGCGTGCCACTGGCGCGCTTCTGGATGCACAACGGTTTTGTCACGCGTGACAACGAAAAAATGTCCAAAAGCCTGGGCAACTTTTTCACTATCCGTGAAATTCTGGCCAGGTACGACGCGCAAACACTGCGGTTCTTCATCGTGCGCTCGCACTACCGCAGTGCGCTCAATTACAGCGACGCGCACCTGGACGACGCGCGCCAGGCGCTCAAGCGTCTCTACACCAGCTTGGCGGCAGTGCCGCCGCAAGCGACTGAGATTGACTGGCGCAATAACTACGCGGCGCGTTTCAAGGCAGCGATGGACGAAGACTTTGGTACGCCGGAGGCGGTGTCGGTGCTTTTTGACCTGGCTTCTGAAGTCAACCGCACGCGATCCGCCGAACTCTCAGGCTTGCTCAAGGCGCTGGGCGGCTGCCTGGGGCTGCTGCAAGACGATGCCAGGACGTATTTGCAATCGGGCGCTGCACTGGATGATGATGCGATTGCCGCGTTGATTGCCCAGCGTGCTGCGGCCAAGGCAGCCAAAAATTTTGCCGAAGCTGACCGTATCCGCCAGGACCTGCTGGCACAGGGCATTGCCTTGAAGGACTCGGCTGCCGGTACCACCTGGGAAGCGGTGCAGTGAGCACAGCCGATTCGAACGTTGCCGCGCCCGCGTATTGGGCCGACGCCTGCAAGCACCTGATGAAAAAAGACCGGGTGATGAAGCGGCTGATCCCGCGGTTTGGTGCCGCTTGTCTGCAAAGCCGTGGTGACGCGTTTGTGACGCTGGCACGCAGCGTGGTCGGTCAACAAATCTCGGTTAAGGCAGCGCAAACCATCTGGGACCGGTTTGCCCAGCTGTCGAGCCAAATCACGCCAGCGCAGGTGCTGCGTCTCAAAATTGACGACATGCGCGCTGCGGGCCTGAGCGCACGCAAGGTGGAATACCTGGTGGACCTGGCGCTGCACTTTGACGGCGGTGTGGTTCATGTCGACGCCTGGGGCAACATGGACGACGAAGCGATCATTGCCGAACTGGTGGCCATTCGTGGCATTGGCCGCTGGACGGCCGAGATGTTCCTGATTTTTCATTTGATGCGGCCCAACGTGCTGCCGCTGGACGACGTCGGCCTGATCAATGGCATCAGCCAATGCTACTTCTCGGGCGACGTGGTCAGCCGCAGCGACGCGCGCGAAGTGGCCCAAGCCTGGGCGCCATACCGCACCGTGGCGACTTGGTATATTTGGCGCTCGTTGGACCCGCTGCCGGTGAGTTACTAGACCTTGCGGGTCAGACCAAGAATTGCCAAGCAATTTTGCTCTGACCTCAACTGATGAAGGATTGCAAATGGCCAAAAAAACATTTCTCGACTTTGAAACCCCCATTGCCGAGCTGGAAAACAAGATCGAAGAACTGCGCTACGTGCAAACCGAGTCGGCCGTTGATATTTCGGCCGAAATCAACCAGCTGGCCAAAAAAAGCCAGCAGCTCACCAAAGACATCTACAGCGACCTGACACCCTGGCAGATCACCAAGATCGCCCGCCACGCCGAGCGTCCTTATACGCTGGACTACATCAACGACATCTTCACCCATTTTGTCGAGCTGCACGGTGACCGGCATTTTGCCGACGACCTGAGTATTGTGGGCGGTCTGGCGCGCTTCAACGGCACGCCGTGCATGGTGATTGGCCAGCAAAAGGGGCGTGACACCAAAGAGCGCGGGTTGCGCAACTTTGGCATGAGCAAGCCCGAGGGTTACCGCAAGGCGCTGCGGTTGATGAAAACCGCCGAAAAATTCAAGTTGCCTGTTTTCACCTTTGTCGACACCCCCGGCGCCTACCCCGGCATTGACGCCGAGGAGCGTGGCCAGGCTGAAGCCATTGGCCGCAACATCTTTGAAATGGCGCAGCTGGAGGTGCCCATCATCGTCACCATCATTGGCGAAGGCGGCTCTGGTGGTGCCTTGGCCATTTCGGTGGGCGACCAGTTGTTGATGTTGCAGTATTCCATCTACTCGGTGATCAGTCCTGAAGGCTGTGCGTCGATTTTGTGGAAAACCTCTGACAAAGCGCAGGAAGCCGCCGACGCATTGGGCATCACCGCGCACCGCCTGAAAGCGCTGGGTGTGATTGACAAGATCGTCAGTGAGCCGGTCGGCGGCGCGCACCGCGACCCCAAGCAGATGGCCACCTTCCTCAAGCGCGCCTTGACCGATGCCTTCCGCCAGGTCAGCGACCTCAAGGTGAAAGAACTGCTCGATCGCCGCTTTGAGCGCCTGCAAAGCTATGGCCGCTTCAACGACACCAAGACCAAATAATTGGGGTCAGATTCCAATTAATTTCCGGCGCGTGCCGTGACGCAGTCGCTGTCGCAGGCGATGGCCGGTTTTGAGCCGACGCTGCCGTTGGCAGTGGCTTTCAGTGGCGGCGCAGATTCGACCGCCTTGTTGCTGGCCTGCGTGCAAAAGTGGCCAGGTCAGGTGCTGGCGCTGCACGTCCACCATGGCTTGCAGGCCGCGGCCGACGACTTTGTGACGCATTGCCAGCGTATCTGTGACCCACTGGGCGTGCCGCTGTGGGTGAAAGAAGTGGATGCCCGGGCCAGCGCCGGACAAAGCCCCGAAGATGCAGCACGGCGCGCACGTTACAAGGCTTTTGAGGCTCTAGCCCAAGAAAATAAAGCGCAAGTAGCTATTCAATCAATAGCAATTGCACAGCACGCTGACGATCAGGTTGAAACCTTGTTGCTGGCGTTGGGCCGAGGCGCGGGGCTGCCGGGCTTGAGTGCCATGCCGGCACGCTGGCATCGCGCAGGCATCACCTACCACCGGCCTTATCTGCGCGTCTCGGGCGCCGATGTGCGTGCCTGGTTGGCCGGGCAGGGCATACCTTTTGTGACCGACCCAACCAATGTGGATGAGCGCTACACCCGCAATCGCATCCGAGCCCAGGTCTTGCCGGCGCTGCAACGCTGTTTTCCCGAGTTCCGCGACACGTTTGCCCGCAGTTGTCGGCACGCCGCCCAAGCCCAGGAATTGCTTGCCGAGGTGGCGGCGCTTGACCTGCAACAGGTGGGGGTGCCGCCCCCTATTCGCGCGCTGCAAACACTCAGCCCGGCGCGCCAGGCCAACGCGCTGCGGCACTGGTTGCAAAGCTGCCATCAATGCGCGCCAACGGCGGCGCAGCTGGACGAACTGATGCGTCAAATCGCGGCTTGCCAGACACGCGGCCACGCCCTGCATTTGAAGGTGGCTGACGGCTTTTGCGAGCGTCGCGGGGCGTGCCTGCATTGGTACAATCCCGGGCTTTTAACGTCGAATCACTCCCAATAATGTCCCTGATTGTTCATAAATACGGCGGCACGTCGATGGGCTCTACCGAGCGCATCGGCAATGTTGCCAAGCGTGTTGCCAAATGGGCGCGTGCCGGCCACCAGATGGTGGTGGTGCCCAGCGCCATGAGCGGTGAAACCAACCGCCTGCTGGCCCTGGCCAAAGAGCTTGCGCCGGCAAGCCCCGGTGATGGCTACTACCGTGAACTCGACATGCTGGCCGCCACCGGCGAGCAGGCCTCGAGCGCCCTGCTGGCCATTGCGTTGCAGTCGCTGGGGCTGGACGCGGTCAGCTACACCGGCTGGCAGGTGCCTATTCGCACTGACAGTGCCTACACCAAGGCGCGCATCGAGTCGATTGACGACGCCCGCGTGCGCGCTGACCTGGCGGCGGGCAAAGTGGTCATCGTCACAGGTTTCCAGGGCATTGACGATCTGGGGCACATCACCACCCTGGGGCGCGGCGGCTCGGACACTTCTGCGGTCGCGGTGGCCGCGGCGATGAAGGCCGACGAATGCCTGATCTATACCGACGTCGACGGTGTCTACACCACCGACCCGCGCATCGTGCCCGAGGCGCGCCGCCTGCGCACCGTCAGCTTTGAAGAAATGCTGGAAATGGCTTCGATGGGCTCCAAGGTGCTGCAAATCCGCTCGGTGGAGTTTGCCGGTAAATACAAGGTCAAGCTGCGCGTGCTCTCGAGTTTCACGCCTTGGGACATCGACATCAACGAAGAAGCCAAGTCTGGCACCCTGATCACTTTTGAGGAAGACGAACACATGGAGCAAGCCATCGTTTCAGGCATCGCATTCAGTCGCGATGAAACCAAAATTTCTGTGTTGGGCGTGCCCGACAAGCCCGGCATTGCCTACCAGATACTGGGTGCTGTGGCCGACGCCAATGTCGAAGTCGACATGATCATCCAGAACATCAGCAAAGACGGCAAAACCGACTTCAGCTTCACGGTCAACCACGGTGACTACGCCAAGACCGTCGATTTGCTGAAAAACACGGTCGTGCCCAAGCTGGGTGCCAACGAGGTTGTTGGTGACACCAAGATCTGCAAGGTGTCGATCGTCGGCATCGGCATGCGCAGCCATGTCGGCGTGGCCAGTACCATGTTTCGCGTGCTGAGCGAAGAAGGCATCAACATTCAGATGATTTCCACCAGCGAGATCAAAACCTCGGTGGTGATCGATGAGAAGTACATGGAGCTGGCTGTCAAGGCGCTGCACAAGGCGTTTGGACTCGAACAGGCGTCGGCCTGAAAAACGGCTGTAGTCGTGACATAATCACGGCTCTGATTTTTCAGGAAACGTGACCGAGTGGCCGAAGGTGCTCCCCTGCTAAGGGAGTATGGGGTGTAGAGCCTCATCGAGGGTTCGAATCCCT
>PFKL01000121.1 GCA_002784245.1 Comamonadaceae bacterium CG_4_10_14_3_um_filter_60_75 | reverse complement strand
GACCGTACGCAGCAAGGCAAGAAAATTCAAGCCAACCGCACACGGCCTCTTCACCCCAATGCAGGGCTTTGCAGCACAGCGCATTGACGCGAGGCCATGTTTGCCGTTATCGACGCTGCTGTATGTACGGCAGCGAACCGATATGAAAACTTTTTTACTTTGAAAAACACCTTTCTAACTATTTAACACGTAGCTAAATACACAGATAGAAAAGGGGCCCTAAGGCCCCTGAAAGATCGTCGCAGCAGCGCCGTTTTACTGAGTAACGACTGCTGGCGTCACAGCCGTTGCGCCCGGGTCAGCAGCCAAGCCTGTACCGGGGGTGTGAATGCCGCGTGTCTTGTCCATACCGACCGCAGGGCCAGTCCCTGCCGAGGGAACACCATCGGCGTTCATGGTGTGTAGGCGCGCTCGAATTTGATCTTCGGCCTGTATTTGGACTTGTTCGCGCTCTTGCGTACGGGTTGCAGTGCCCACACCGGGGTTATGCGAGCGGGCCTGTCCACCAGCACCCATTCCGGCGCTGGTACCACCACTTGACGCGCCTGCGGCTTGCCCACCTGCGGGACCTTTGGCAAAAACAGCCGTGCCCAATGCAAGCGATGCAGCCAGGGCGATCAAAGCAAATTTTGATGATTTCATGATGACTCTCCAATAAAGTGAATAAACCAACTAACGTCCGCGGCCTGCGCCGCCCCGCCCACCCCCACCACTACCGCCTCCACCACCTGCACCGCCACCACTGCCACCGCCTCCCGCACCTGAGCCTCGGCTTGCGCCGCTTGCTCCGCTGCGCTGGCGGCTCTCAAAGCCGGTGCCATACGGCAAGACCACGATTGCACCGGCAACTTCCTGACGGCCTGGTGCAACCACTTGAACCGGGTTGGCATCCTTGACCTCCTGGTCCTGCAACGGCGCCGCCGGGTCAACCACCGAGGCGGCAGCTGGCCGCACCGACAGATTCAACGGGCGAGCCATCGGACGCTCTGAGTCCTTTGGCAGACTCTGGGCGTTGGCCCCTGAGACAGTGGTCACAAGCAGCAATGCGGCGATGAAGGCGTGGCAGTTCATGGTGTGGGTGTTTCCGGGTGTTTGTATGGTGCAGCGCGTGTGTCGCACCAGGATGTCTGAAAAGACTGATTTTGTATCGGTGTGTCGCCAAGCGTATCGCTGGGTCGCAAGCCGGTGCCAGTGGCTGCCGTGCAGCGTAAACTGCACCTGTGCCCGCCATGAACACACCCACCCTTCCCCAAATTCTTGTAGTTGACGACGACCCGGACCTGCGCGACTTGCTAAGCACTTACCTGGGGGCCAACGGATTTGTGGTGACTGGCGCGGGCGACGGTGCGGCCATGTGGGCACAGCTGTCGCGCGGCATGCCCGACGCGATCGTGCTCGACTTGATGTTGCCCGGCGAGGATGGCCTGGCCCTTACTCGGTCCTTGCGGGCCCAATCGGCGGTGCCGATTTTGATGCTGTCTGCGCGTGGCGAAGAGCTTGACCGCGTTATCGGCCTGGAAGTCGGCGCTGATGACTATCTGGCCAAACCTTTTGGGCCACGTGAATTGTTGGCGCGGTTGCGTGCCGTCATGCGCCGGGGTCAAACGCCGCCATCACCCTTGCCGACCTCAGCACCGGCACCGCAAGCCCGCTTTGGCGCGTTTATGCTGGACACGCTGGGTCACCGATTGATGCGTGACGGCCATGAAGTACCCCTGACCAGCGCCGAATACGATTTGCTGGCGGTGTTGATAGCGCACCCCAACCGGGTGCTCTCGCGTGACACGCTGGTGGACATGCTGCTGGGTTATACGCGCGACGCGTTTGACCGCAGCATTGACAACCGTGTGACCCGCCTGCGCCGCAAGATTGAGCAAGACCCGGCGGCTCCGCTGTTCATCCGCACCGTGCGCGGTGAGGGGTACCTTTTTAACCCGCGCGGTGATCAGCCTTGAACCAGCCCATGAGTCTGGCGCGCCAGAACACCGTGCTGCTGTCGGTGGCCTTCATCTTGGTTGAGGTGCTGGTGATGGCCGTATTTGCCTGGTGGGTGGTGGTGCCCCTGGGACGACGCTCGGCCGACGATCTGGCCGGACTGATGGTGCTTTCGGCGCAAACCTGGACCGAATTGCCGCCACCAACCCGAGCGGCATTTGAGGTCGAGTTGCTCAAAAGTCATGCGCTGGCCCTGCGCGCAGATGCGCCATCTGCGGGTGAGCACAGCACCTGGCAGCCGCCTTTTTTTTATCTGCTGGAAGCGGCATTTGAGCGACGTACGGGACGTGCGCTTGCCCTGACCACAGAGACGCTCGACACTGGCATCTGGTACTGGGCCGAAGTACCTGCAGGGGGTCACCAGCTTGCGGTAGGGGTGTCGGCCACGCGTGTCGGCAGTCAACCAGTGATGGCTTTTTTGGTGGCTTTGCTCGGTGGCTTGTTGTTTGCCCTGACATTGGCGGTGTTGCTGGCGCGGCGCCTGACCGAACCACTGGCCAAACTCGAAGCCGCCAGCGCGCTGATCGGTCAGGGTGGCAGCCCGCTGCTGCTGCCTGAAACCGGTCCGCTGGAAGTGGTCGCCCTGAGTCGGCGTTTCAACGCTATGGCGCAGCAGGTGCGCGAGCTGATCAGTGCCCGCACCACCTTGCTGGCCGGGGTATCACACGATTTGCGCACGCCGCTGGCACGTATGCGTCTGGCGCTTGAAATGCTGAAAGACCAGCCCAACCCCGGGCTAATTGCGCGCCTGGAACAAGACATGGTGCAAATGAACCATTTGATTGGCAATGTGCTCGACCTGGCACGGGGGTTGGCGCAGGAAGAGCCGGTACGCACCGATTTGGCTGATTTTTTGAACCAGCTCGGGGCTGACTTTGCCAACCCGGCTTGCCCGGTCACGGTGCGCTGCCCGCCGGGCCCATGGAACGTGCCAGCGAGCGCCCTGCACCGCGCCATCGGCAACCTGCTGCAAAACGCCCAACGCTACGCGCCAAACGCACCGGTGGAGTTAGTGGCCAGTTTCGACGCCGAGCGCTGCCATATTGGTGTGCTTGACCGCGGACCCGGCATTGCGCCAGAACAGCTTGAGACCGTGTTCCAGCCCTTTTTCAGGCTCGACACCTCACGCAGCCCGACCACCGGCGGCTCGGGTTTGGGCCTGGCGATCGTGCGGGAACTGGCGCGCGCCAATGGCTGGCGGGTGACACTGGAAGCCAGGCCTGGGGGCGGCTTGCAGGCATGGCTTGCTTTGTCCGCCAAACACGCCAGCGAAATACTATAAAACAGATAGCTGTCAACACCTATAAAATATAGCGCTATAGTCATTTTTTATTGTTATCACCATGACCTTCCCCAACGCCTTTGAAAACCTGAACGTGCTGTCGCAGCAAACGCTGCTGTCGCCCTCGGCGCTGCATGACGCCGTGCCAGCCACAGCGCGTGCCATGCAGACCATCAGTCAAGCCCGCGCCACGGTGGCTAACATCATGCATGGTCAGGACAAACGCCTGCTGGTGGTGGTGGGACCGTGCTCGATCCACGACATTGCCGCAGCCAACGACTATGCGCACAAACTCAAGAGCCTGGCCGACGAACTGGCCGAGCAGATCTTCGTCGTCATGCGCGTCTACTTTGAAAAGCCGCGGACCACCGTGGGTTGGAAAGGGCTGATCAACGACCCGCGCATGGACGACACGTTCCGCATTGAAGAAGGCCTGCACATCGCGCGCAAGCTGCTGGTCGATTTGAATGACCTGGGCCTGCCCTGCGGTACCGAGGCGCTCGACCCCATCACCCCACAGTATCTGGGTGACCTGATTTCCTGGAGCGCCATCGGCGCGCGCACTACCGAAAGTCAGACGCACCGCGAGATGGCCAGCGGCTTGTCGAGCCCGGTCGGCTTCAAGAATGGCACCGACGGCAACCTCGACGTCGCCGTCAACGCCATGCTGTCCGCCGCCCAACCGCACACCTTTCTGGGCGTCAACGGCGACGGCCAGGTCGCGCTCACCCACACCCGCGGCAATACGTTTGGGCACCTGATCCTGCGCGGCGGCGCGGTGCCCAATTACGACTCAGTGGCGGTGTCCGAGGCCGAAGCTGCGCTGCGTGCGGCAAAACTGCCAGTGAACATCGTGGTTGACTGCAGCCACGCCAACTCACGCAAGAACCACGCGCTGCAAAGCCTGGTGCTCAAGGATGTAGTGGGGCAAATCGTTGACGGCAACACGTCAATCAAAGGCGTCATGCTCGAATCAAACCTGTTCGAGGGCAACCAGAAACTGGGTGACCCGAAAGACCTGGAATACGGCATCTCGATCACCGACGCTTGTCTGGGCTGGGATGCCACTGCCAACGGCTTGCGCGAAGCCGCACAACGCTTGAAGAGCCTGAAACGCCAGGCCCCAGGCGGTCAGACCGCCAGCGCGGCCTCGATGTCTTTTGCCAGACTCTCGGGCGTGTCGGTGGGGGCGTAGCGCTTGAGCACAGCGCCGTCTTTGCCGGCCAGAAACTTGGTGAAGTTCCATTTGATCGACTTGCTGCCAAGCAGTCCGGGCGCTCGCGCGCACAGCCACTGGTACAGCGGGTGCGCCGTGTCGCCATTGACGTCGATCTTGGCCATCATTGAAAACGTTACACCGTAGTTGAGCTGGCAGAACTCGGCAATTTCGCCGTTGCTGCCCGCATCCTGCGCGCCAAACTGATTGCACGGAAAACCCAGCACCACCAGGCCCTGCTTGCCATAGCTTTCGTGCAGTTTTTCCAGGCCACTGAACTGCGGCGTGAAGCCGCAGGCGCTGGCGGTATTGACGATCAGCATCGCCTTGCCCTTGAATTTGCGCAACGCTACTTTCTTGCCGTCGATGGATAGCACTTCAAAATCATAGATGGTGGTCATGCAAAGCCTCTTTGGAATCGGTCGTTGAACGGGGTGAGCAAGCACTTTACGGCAGACACCTTGCACCCGGTGGCAACAGGGCAATCAACCCGTCAGCCATGCGCCTTGTCGTTGCGGGCAATGGCCAGCAGACGATCGACCTCGGGGCCGTGCTCGCGCCGGTTGCGGGCGTGCCAGCGCTGAATGAGCAGCATGAAGCCAGCAATCACCAGACCAAACAGCGTGATTGCGCCAAACGTGGGCAGCCCCAGCCCGGTGGCCAGGCTGTACAGCGCGCCCAACACCAGAATGCACGCCTGCTCGTTGAAGTTTTGCACCGCAATCGACCGGCCTGCGCCCATTAGGTTGTGGCCCCGGTGCTGCAGCAGTGCGTTCATCGGCACCACCAGAAAGCCGCCGAGGGCGCCCAGCAAGATCAGGAACGGTGCCGCCACCCAGACGTTGGTGATAAAGATCAGCATGATGATCAGCAAGCCCATGCCAATGCCCAGCGTGATCACACGCGGGCCGTCTTCCAGCCGCATGCGCAGCGACGCCACCACTGCACCGACGGCCATGCCGATAGCCACCACACCTTGCAGCGCCGACGCCTGCGTGACCGAATAACCCAGCGCTGCGGCAGCCCACGCCAGCACAATGAAGCGAAGGTTGCCCGCCACACCCCAGATCAGCGTCGTCGCGGCCAGCGAAATCTGCCCCAGCTTGTCGCGCCACAGACGTGCGTTGCACGACCAAAAGTCTGGCAGCAGCGACAGCATCTTGCCGGGCAAGGGCCGCATCAGTACGCTGGTAAGCGGAATGTGGGTGTTGAACCAGGCCGCCAGCAGGTAAACAAAGATCAGCACCGCAATGGCCGCCTCGGGCGCGTTGTTAATGCCTGTGTTGATCCACGGGATGTCGATCGCCAATAACCGGTTGGCGACATGGTGGCTGACCAACTGCCCGCCCAACAGCACCCCCAGAATGATCGAGCCGATCGTCAAGCCCTCAATCCAGCCGTTGGCCTTGACGAGTTGCGAGGCCGGCAGCAATTCGGTCAGGATGCCGTACTTGGCCGGTGAATACGCCGCCGCGCCCAGCCCGACCACGGCGTAAGCCATCAGAGGATGGGTGCCAAACAGCATAAACAGGCAGCCCGCCACCTTGATGAAATTGCTCAGCAACATGACCCGGCCCTTGGGCATCGAATCGGCCAGCGCACCCACAAACGGCGCCAACACCACATAAAACAAGGCAAACATCGGCACCAAAGCGGCCTGTTGCCACTGCGGCGCGTGGCTGCTGCGCAGCAATTGCACGGCGGCGACAAACAGGGCATTGTCAGCAAGCGAGCTGAAAAACTGCGCCGCCATGATGGTGTAAAAGCCGCGTTTCATTTAAAACAGACACGCCTTTCTTGGCAGGCGCTGGTTGAGGTGTTGTGTCTCCAAACTGTGCGGGGTTATAGCACGTCGCAGCAATGTCAAAATCGCCCCATTGCATTGTCCTCACGCCCCATGCCTCGTCCGATTCTTGCCACCATCCACCCTGCTGCACTGCAGCACAATTTGCAACGCTGCCGCTCCGCTGCGCCCGATGCCAAAGTGTGGGCCGTGGTCAAGGCCAACGCTTACGGTCACGGCATTGAGCGCGTTTATGAGAGCCTGCGCAGCGCCGACGGTTTTGCCCTGCTGGACCTGGATGAAGCGCAGCGCGTGCGCGACCTGGGCTGGCGCGGGCCGATCCTGCTGCTCGAAGGCGTCTTCGAGCCGCGCGACCTGGAACTGTGTTCACGCCTGGGGCTGTGGCACACGGTGCATTGCGACGCGCAGATCGACATGCTTGCTGCCCACAAGACCACCGTGCCCCACCGCGTTTTTCTGAAGATGAACTCCGGCATGAACCGGCTCGGTTTTACGCCACAGCAGTACCGCAGCGCCTGGAGCCGGCTCAACGCGCTGGCACAGGTCGACGAAATTTCGCTCATGACGCACTTCAGCGACGCCGACGGCGAGCGCGGCATTGCCCACCAGATGCAGCTGTTTGCCAGCGTCACGGGCGACCTGCCGGGCGAGCGCAGCCTGAGCAACAGCGCCGCCACCTTGCGCCACACGCGCGCGGCCAACGCAGCGCCTGACGAACAGGCTGTAGCCTGCGACTGGATCCGCCCGGGCATCGTGCTGTATGGCAGCGCGCCCGACCATCCGCTACACACCAGCGCCGACTGGGAACTGCGCCCGGGCATGACACTTGCATCTAAATTAATAGCTACCCAGGCAATTGATACGGGTGCTAGCGTTGGATATGGCTCTACATTTGTGGCCGATCGGCCGATGCACATTGGCGTGGTGGCATGCGGCTACGCCGACGGCTATCCGCGCGTGGCGCCCACCGGCACGCCGGTGCTGGTGGGCGGTGTGCGCAGCCGTGTCGTCGGGCGCGTCAGCATGGACATGATCACCGTCGACCTGACGCCACTGGCGCGTGCAGGCGTCGCCGCCGGTATCGGCAGCGAGGTCACGCTATGGGGCCAAGCCAGCAATGGCGCGGTGCTCGGCATCGATGAGGTGGCCCACGCCGCCGGTACGCTTGGCTACGAGCTGATGTGTGCACTGGCGCTGCGCGTGCCGGTACAGGTGGGCGGCTGATGCCAAGCTACGTTCCGGTACCCCTAGATCGCGTGCAGTTTGGCAAGCCGGTGCCGGTCGACGTCTGGAGCCCCAGTGGCATCTTGTTGCTGCGTCGCGGCCAGCAATTGCAGTCGGCCGCACACCGCGACAAACTCAGCAACCACCACGCGTGCATGACCGAAAGCGACGCCATGGCCTGGCAGCGCAGCCTGGAGCGCATCATGCGCGCGGTCTACCTCGACGGCGGCGACATGTCGCTGCTCGACCAGATGCCGCTGCCCACCGAGATTGTCGAACAGGACTACCTGCCCGGCCACGAGGTGCACGGCGGCTGGCTCGACCTGCAAGACATCTTGCGCGGTGTGCTGTACCAGGGCGAAGCCGCCGTCAGCCCGATGCCGCGACTGCAGGCACTCGAAGACAAGGCGCTGAAACTGGCGCAGGAAGACGCCGACGAGGGTCTGTTCATCCTGATGCAAACCTTGCCCGACCTGCACCTGGGCTATTGCGCCACCCACGCGCTTCTGTGTGGCCTGGTGTGCGTGCTCAGCGCCGACAAGCTTGGACTGCCGCCACATACGCACCCGACATTGATGCGGGCCGCCATGGTGATGAACATTGGCATGGCGCGGCTGCAAGACAGTCTGGCGCAACAGCACGCCCAACCCAACGAGGCGCAGCGCCACGCTATCGACGAGCACGCCGAGCTGGGCGTGCACATTTTGCAAACCGTGGGCGAGCAGCGTCAGTCCGTGCTTGACCTGGTGCGCGGGCACCACCTGCCCGACACGTCAGACCTGCAGGGCCACAGCTTGACGATGCTGCAATTGCTGCACCTGTCGGATGTGCTGATGGCCAAAATGGCACCGCGCAAGGTACGCGCGGCGCTGTTGCCCCTGACAGCGACCAAATCCATGGTGATGCAAAGCACCGAGACCACCGCCGGCCTGCGCCGCGCCATCGCGTCGGCGTTGGGTTTTTACCCACCGGGCAGCTATGTTGCACTGGCCAGCGGCGAGACCGCTGTGGTGATCTCCCGCGGCGCGCGCGCCAATACGCCGCACGTGGCGGCGATCACCAACGCCAGTGGCCTGGCGCTGGGCAAATACCTTTACCGAGACACCAGCCATACCGAGCAGGCAGTCAAGTCGCCGCTGGAGCCGCATACTGTGCACGTCACCGTGAACCCGCAAAAGGTGCGCCAGCTGCGCCAGCATTACGGGGTTTGAACAACTCAAACCACAGCACGCTCAACAGGCCCAGGCCCAACGCCGTCACGGCCCAGGCCGGTGGCAGTGGCGCGAAAGCAAACAGCCGCGCCAGCCAGGGCAGGTACAGCGCCAACGCCAACAAGCCCAGCGCGGCGGCCACCACCCACCACAAGGTGCGATTGGGCACCCGCAAGCTCGCCAGCAGCGCACCCTTGCGGCTGCGGCTGGAAAAAATCAGCGCAACATTGGTAGCGACCAACGTG
The DNA here is from genome assembly GCA_002784245.1 of Comamonadaceae bacterium CG_4_10_14_3_um_filter_60_75. Lineage (GTDB taxonomy): Bacteria > Pseudomonadota > Gammaproteobacteria > Burkholderiales > Burkholderiaceae_C > Rhodoferax. Next base: position 1,423 of record PFKL01000121.1, on the reverse strand, counting down.
GCAAAAGCAAACGCCCGGGCCGCGCCCTCGCTCAACGCTGTCGACGACCACCAAAACGCACCCAGCACCACAGCCAGTGCGCCCAGTCCCTGCGCCAGTGACAGCAGCAGCGTCAGGCCGCCAAACAGCGGCTGCGCCACATCGCGTGGCGGACGCTGCATCACGCCGGGCTCGGGCGGTTCGTTCTCAAACACCATCGAACACGCGGGGTCAATCACCAGCTCCAGAAAGGCAATATGCAGCGGAAACAGCACCGTGGGCCAACCCAGCAGCACCGGCAGCAGCGCCATGCCGGCAATCGGCACGTGCACTGCCAGGATGTAGCTCATCGACTTGCGCAGGTTGTCAAAGATGCGTCGCCCCAGCCGCACAGCACCAACGATGCTGGCAAAGTTGTCATCCAGCAGCACCAGCGACGCGGCTTCGCGGGCGACGTCGGTGCCGCGCTCGCCCATCGCCACTCCCACGTGAGCGGCTTTAAGTGCGGGCGCGTCGTTGACGCCATCGCCGGTCATTGCCACCACGGCGCCGTCAGCCTTGAGCGCCTGCACGATGCGCAGCTTCTGCGCTGGCGCAATACGGGCGCAAATGCTGACATCGCGCAGGCGCAGGCGCAGCTGCTCGTCACTCAGGCGCACCAGTTCATCACCGCTGAGTACCGGCTGTGCTGCGTCGCTACAAATCCCGGCCTGGGTCGCGATGGCCAGCGCGGTAGCGGGGTAATCGCCGGTGATCATCACCACCCGCAGGCCGGCACCGCGCGCTTCGGCCACAGCCTGGGGTATCTCTGCGCGCAGCGGATCAGCCAGGCCCAGCAAACCAACAAACTCAAAGTCAAAGTCGTGCTCGATCGCGGGCCACTGTTCGCCATGAAACAGCGCACGCGCCACACCCAGCACACGCAGCCCCTGGCCGGCCATGGCATCAACCGCAGCGGCCACGCGCTGCTGGTCGGCTTCGTTCATGTGGCACAGATCAACAATCGCTTCGGGCGCGCCTTTGGCCGCCACCACATGGTCACCGCCTGCCACCGCGCGCCAGACGTGCGCCATGGCACGCAACTCGGGCGTCAGCCCATAGGCCTGCACCAGAGTCCAATCCTGGTGCATGTGTTCGGTATTGACCAGAAAATGCTGGCCCAGCCGGTGAAACGCTTTTTCCATGGGATCAAACGGGTCACTGACGCTGGCCAGAATGGAGAACTCCACCAACGCATGGAACACCTCGGGCAGCTCGGTCGCGTGGGCGTAGTCAACGCGCAGGCGCGCAGTCACCTGGCCTTGCACCACCAGCTCCGCCACGGTCATGCGGTTTTCGGTCAGGGTGCCGGTTTTGTCAACGCACAAGACCGAAGTGGCACCCAATGTTTCTATCGCCGCGATGCGCCGCGTCAGCACCGCCTGCTTGGACAAGCGCCAGGCGC
>PFKL01000105.1 GCA_002784245.1 Comamonadaceae bacterium CG_4_10_14_3_um_filter_60_75 | reverse complement strand
CCGGTCAGCATCGATTCATCGACCTGCGTCATGCCTTCCAGAAGCACACCGTCGACGGCAAAGCGCTCGCCCGGGCGCACTACCAATTCATCACCGGCCAGCACTTCGTCAATCGGCACATCGACCTCGCCGTCCAGACCCAACAAGTGCGCCACCTCAGGTCGCAAGGCGTGCAATGCGCGGATGGCCGACGTGGTTTGCCGCTTGGCGCGCGCTTCCAACCACTTGCCCAGCAGCACCAGCGTGATCACCACCGCCGAGGCTTCAAAGTACAGGTGCGCCGTGACATTGGCGGGGACACTGAGCCACAACCATACCGACAGCGCCCAACCCGCGCTGGTGCCGATGGCGACCAGCAAATCCATATTGCCGCTCAGCGCGCGCGCAGCGTGCCAGCCCGCCTTGTAAAAGCGCGCACCCAAATAAAACTGCACCGGAGTAGCCAAAGCAAACTGCAACCAGGCGGGCAGCATCCAGTGCAGACCGAGCGCGTTGCCCAGCATCGGCAGCATCAGTGGCAGCGACAGGGCCGCACCGAGCGCCACCGGACCAAAACCAGCCCAGGTGGATTCTGTAGGCGCATCAATGGCGGCGTTGGCAGCGACCGGCTCGTAGCCTGCATCGCGCACTGCGCGCTTCAATCGGGCTTCAATTTGCTCGGCCGGGTTGACCAGAATGCGCGCTGACTCGGTGGCCAGATTCACCGCCACTTCCTGCACGCCAGGCACTTTTTTCAGTGCGCGTTCAGCGCGTGCCACGCACGACGCACAGGTCATGCCGTGGATGCCCAGGTCAATGCGGATCGGGTCGGTTGGCACAGTGGGGTTGTTCATGGTGTTGGTTAATGTTGGGCAGCGGCGAGGTTCACAATACGCGCTTTTCAATAGCCGCATTTTCGGAGGATTTTCATGAAGCACAGCTTTAACGTTCAGGGCATGACTTGCGAGCACTGTGAAAAAGCGGTAGTGCGCGCGGTGCGCCAGCTCGATCGCAGCGCCGAAGTGGTGGCCGATCGCACGCGCAATCTGGTTGAAGTCACTTCCAGCCAGCCAGCCGAAGCGCTCAGGCAAGCTATTGCCGAAGAAGGCTATACCGTGGTGGCCTGATGCTGCCAACCGCGTTGGCGCAAGACGTTTGCGCGCTGTACCCTTCGCTGGCGCTGGTGCAGCCGGGGCTGGCTGAACTGGGTGACACGCTGCAACCCATGCAGGTGCCCGCCGGCGCCATGTTGTTCAGCGAAAGCGCCGCTTGCCAGGGCTTTCCGCTGGTGCTGGAGGGTGAAATCAAGGTGTCGCGCCATTCGGGTGACGGCCGCTCGCTGGAGCTGTATCGGGTCGGCCCGGGCGAGCTGTGCCTGGTTTCCAGCGCCAGCCTGTTTCGTACGCAGCCCTTGTCGGCGCACGGCAGCAGCACCAAACCGACGCGATTTTTGTTGATCAGCCCGGTACTTTTCCAGCGCTGGATCGACACCCCCGCCTTTCGCAATGATGTGCTCGGTCTCTTTGCCGAGCGCATGGCTGATTTGACGGCATTGGTCGATGCGGTCGCGTTTCATAAGCTTGACCGCAGATTGGCCGCCGCGTTGCTCGGGCGTGGGCAGCAGGTTCACGTCACCCATCAGATGCTGGCCGATGAACTGGGCACCGTTCGCGAAATCGTTACCCGACTGCTGCGCCGCTTTGACCGTGAAGGCTGGGTGAGCCTTGGGCGCGAGCAAATCAGCATCATCAACAGCGCGGCCTTGCGAGCCTTGGTCAGCGATCAACTTTCTTACATGAAAACTGCCGCTAGCCCTTATTTATGAAGCGCAAGCAGCTATTTATATTATAGTAATCAAATCCGATACGCTTCACTTCAAGAGGTGCTGCTGGCCTTTGCCAGACGGCGCGCTGCTGAACTCGTCATGATGGTCGCCTCGCCGTCAATCACCACGGTGTCGCCGACACGGCAAACTGTTTCCAGGACGACGCGGGCCCTTCTCAGGTCGATTGACTTCACGGTCACCGTCGCGTTGACCGTGTCGCCGGGACGCACCGGTGCAAGAAAGCGCAGCGTTTGCCCGAGATAAATCGAGCCTGGCCCGGGCAAGCGGTTGCCCAGCGCCGCAGAAATAAAACTGGCCGATAACATCCCGTGGGCGATACGCCCGCCAAATGCCGTGGTGGCGGCAAACTCCTGATTGGTGTGCACTGCGTTGATGTCGCCCGAGACACCGGCAAACAGCACGATGTCAGCATCGGTCACCGTTTTGCCGTAAGTGGCGCTCATGCCGATGGTGAGGTCTTCTACGTCGTAGCCATGTTGTTCATTCATAGGTGATGACTCGCATGTTCAATGATGGGAATGCCATTGTGACGGCTGTTCGGGTGTCATGGCGTTTGAAGTACAGTCTGCAGCCAATCAACAGGAGTGAATGATGACAATTCTGGTCGCCTACGTTCCACGTCCCGAGGGTCAGGCCGCCCTGGACAAGGGCATGGAGATCGCCAAACGCCGCAATGAACACCTGCTGGTCGTCAATGCCTCACCGGGCGGCGGCAAGGAAGACCCGTCGGCGGTAGATGCGCAACAGTTTGAGCGTGTCGAAAAGATTTTGGCTGAGAGCGGTCTGAATGCAGAGCTTAAGCAGTTTGTTCGTGGCAAGGGCGCCGTCGAAGAAATTGGGGGTTTGGTCGACACCTTGCCGGTTTCGGTGCTGATCATCGGCTTGCGCAAACGCTCACCAGTGGGCAAACTGATCATGGGCAGCGTGGCGCAGCAGCTATTGCTCTCGGTCAATTGCCCGGTGCTGGCTGTCAAAGCCGGGACTTGAGTGGGGTTTGGGTGACTTGTGTCACCAACTTTTGGCGCAAACACAGGTGTAATCAAGGCCCTGAGCGAGCTAATGCGTTCGCTCGCTTGTTCCCTGTTTACCCTTCAAGGAGTTGTCATGACCTCAAATGTTGGCGGTATCGACCGCATTGTGCGTATTGTTTTGGGTTTGGTTTTGATTGGCCTGACGGTCACCGGCACCATCGGCGTTTGGGGCTGGCTCGGCGTGGTGCCGCTGGCTACCGGCGCCATCGGCTGGTGCCCGCCTTATGCCATTTTTGGTTTCAACACCTGTTCCATGAAAAAATAGCAAGCGCGACCAGATCCAGGCGCAGTAAGCTATATTAACAGTAGCTTACTGCGCTTGTTTTATAAGGGCTAGCACCTGTTTTTATCAATAAAAACTTGTGCATTAGACGCCGACCATTTCGCCGCCCAGCGCGGCCAGCAAATCCGGCACGAGCTTGCGCAGCTCGCCAGTGGCAATTGCCACGTCGGCATCAAAGTCGTCGTCCTTGCTGGTGCTGCCACTCTCAAACACCCCATCCAGAAAAGCCACCTTCTTCAGCTGCAAGCCCTCGGTCAGCATGAAGGACACGCGTTCGTTCCAGGTCATTGCCAGGCGGGTGGGCATCTTGCCTTCGCGCACATGTTGCTGCACTTCCTGCGTGTCCAGACGGTGGCGTGCGTAACGCACGACGGCTTTGGATTCGTCCGCGGCCTTGAGCTCACATTCACGGTCGACGCTGAAACCGGCCGGCGCGTCCTGGGTGACCAGCCAGTCGGCCATGGCGGCAGCGGGTGACGTTTGCGTGTTGATCAGGCTCAGCGCCAGGCCGGGCAGCGCCTGCACCAGCAAGGTGACCACCTCGTCGGCGCGGGCCTGGCTGGCGGCATCAATCACCAGCATGCGCGCTTCGCGGTCAAACCACACCGGCACGCTCGCCTGCTTGGTAAACGCCATCGGCAACAGTTCCAGGCGGATGTCGTCTTTCAGGTCACGGGTTTCCTTCTTACCGGGTTTGCGCCCGCTGCTGGCCTCAATTTGTGCAACACGTTCTTGTGCCTTGCGGTTGACCACGGAGGCGGGCAGCGCCTTGGTCTCGACCATCAGTTTGATGATCCATTGCCCGGCAACGGCTTCCAGCAAGGCGCCGTTGGCCTGACCACGTGGCGCGACCCAGCCAAGCGACTTTTCTTGCGACGCGCCGCAGTCGACAAAGCGACCAGCTTGCAGGGCTTCCTCAACTTGCGCAGCGGTGGCAGACCAGCTGGCATCGATTCGGTACATCAGGATGTTCTTGAACACGGGAACCTTTTCTAACGGGAAACAAACCACCGATCATCCCATCAAAACGCCACCAAAATTTCACGCGGGTGCGATTCAAAGTGATGTGGTCTCTCGACAAACCACTACCTGACGCCAAACCCGGCACAGCGACTGGGTTATGCGCATGCGGTTTTGGGGCGTGAACACGCGCGAGACAGGCAGTGGCGTGTGCTTGGCGACTGTCGGCGCACGCCTCACACCCCAAAGCCCGGTCGCATAACCCAATCACTGCGCCTGAGCGCTTGAAGTGGCCGCCCGTCCCCCTGCCTGCGTACACACAGCGCCATCAAATCAGTCGGGTGATGGGCTTTGCGACAGGATCAAGGAGGAGACCGCGCAGCGGGCGGGGGACACGTAGCAAAGTGCATTGCCCGGCTGATCGGGGAAGCAATGTGATGTCAGCTGTACTCCACCAACTCCACCACATCACTTTGAATCGCACCCAATGAGGCGGAATGCCTGTCTTATGGCCCCCTGAATCGGCGTAACATCCAAAGCTGAGCCTCGCTCAGGCCAAGGAGATTTCATGACGATCAAACCAATGAGGCGGAATGCCTGTCTTATGGCCCCCTGAATCGGCGTAACATCCAAAGCTGAGCCTCGCTCAGGCCAAGGAGATTTCATGACGATCAAA
>PFKL01000063.1 GCA_002784245.1 Comamonadaceae bacterium CG_4_10_14_3_um_filter_60_75 | reverse complement strand
CGAAGGCCAAGACCGCGTTGAAAACTTGGCGGAACTCGTCAACGCCGCCGAGAGTTTTGTGTCAATCGAAGGTTTTGGCCGCGATGCCGTTGCACTGCCTGTGGACGAGCTGGGCAACGCGCTGACGCAGTCGCCCGCGTCGCAAGGGCTGGACATGAGCCAACCCATGCAAGACATCCCCGCGCCCGATGCCGACACCGGCGAAACCTTGTCGCCACTGGCTGCCTTTTTGACCCACGCCGCGCTGGAAGCCGGTGACAACCAGGCGCAAGCCGGGCAAGACGCCATCCAGCTCATGACGGTGCACGCCAGCAAGGGGCTGGAGTTTGATTGCGTGTTCATCACTGGCATGGAAGAGGGCCTGTTCCCGCATGAAAACTCCATGACCGACCGCGAGAGTCTGGAGGAAGAACGCCGCCTGATGTACGTGGCCATCACCCGCGCCAGATCCCGCTTGTACCTGAGCCACGCGCAAACCCGCATGCTGCACGGCCAGACGCGCTACAACATGAAGAGCCGGTTTTTTGATGAGCTGCCCGAAGAGGCGCTGAAGTGGATCACCCCCAAGAACCAGGGCTATGGGCGCAGCGGCAGTTCTTCGGATACTACATATTCCGGAGCTGCTCACGCTTATTCTGCGGGGGCTAGAGGCCAATTTGGCACTGATTATTCCAAATACACCGCGGCTCCCGTGCCGGTGCAAAAAGCGCCACCCAGCGGCTTTCAGCTGAAGCAAAAAGTGTTTCACGCCAAGTTTGGCGAAGGCACGGTGACGGCGCTGGAAGGCAACGGCGACGATGCCCGCGCGCAGATCAACTTTCCGCGCCACGGCGTGAAATGGCTGGCGCTAGCCGTGGCCAAGCTCACACCGGTGCCATAAGATGAGGGGAGTCCATCATCCTCTGATTCGCGTGCTCAAGTGCGTGAGGCAATGAGGTAACGCGAAGGACATGCCTTTGTCACAACACTGTCACAAAAGAAAAGCACACTGCGTGACGTTGACTCCACTTGACCGCATGATTGCCCCCGACACTTCCACAGTAAATCCCACCGACAGTCTGGTCGATACCCACTGGCTTGACCGTGACATGAGCCTGTTGGCGTTCAACGCACGGGTGCTGCACTGGGCGCAAAAGCCTGATGTGCCGCTGCTCGAGCGGCTGCGCTACCTGACCATTGTGTCGTCCAATCTGGATGAATTTTTTGAAGTGCGCGCAGCGCTCTACACCAGTTTGGCCAAGCCCAAGGTGGACCTCAGCGCGATTGACGCGCAAGCGCAAGCGGCCCTGAGCCAGGTGGCGCACAGCCTGGTTGATGCGCAGTACACCTTGTACAACGATGCCCTGATGCCCGCACTGGCCAAAGAAGGGGTTCGCGTGGTGCCGCATGGTGACCGCTCACTGGCGCAGCAGCGCTGGGTGAAAAGTTTTTTTGAGCGTGAGGTGCGGCCATTGTTGCTGCCCGTTGGGCTGGATCCGGCGCACCCGTTTCCGCAGGTGGCCAACAAGTCGCTGAACTTCATTGTGCGTCTGTCGGGTCATGACGCCTTTGGCCGCGACAACGAAATCGCCATCGTCAAGGTGCCGCGCAGCCTGCCACGTTTCATTCGCCTGCCTGACAAACTGTCCGGCAAACGCACGCTGTTTGTGTCGATCTCCAGCGTCATCCGAAGTCACCTCAAAGACCTTTTTCCGGGGCGTACCGTCGGCGATTTCTCGCAATTTCGTGTCACGCGCCATTCCGATTTGTCGGTCGACGAAGAGGACGTCAAGAACTTGCGCACCGCGTTGCGTCAGGGCCTGGTACACCGCAATTACGGTCAGGCGGTGCGGCTGGAGGTGTCGGCGGGCTGTGCCGAGCCCTTGGCCCAGATGCTGCTTCGCCAGTTTGAACTGCCGGTGTCGGCGCTGTACCGGGTGCACGGCCCGGTCAATCTGGTGCGCTTGAGCCAGCTGATTGATCTGGTCGACCAGCCCAAGTGGTTGTTTCCACGCTATGAAGCCAGCTACCCGCATCAGCTGGCAACCACCACGCCGATCATTGAACAGATCAAGACGGGCGACGTGCTGATTCATCAGCCCTACGAGAGTTTTGACGGTGTGCTCGCTTTTTTGCGCGAGGCGGTCAATGACCCCGCTGTGCTGGCGATCAAGCAGACCATCTACCGCACCGGCTCTGATTCGGTGTTGATGGAACTGCTGCGCCAGGCGGTGCAGCGTGGCAAAGAGGTGACGGTGGTGGTCGAACTCAAAGCCCGCTTTGACGAAGAAGCCAACATCAACTGGGCTGAAAAGCTCGAGTACATCGGTGCCCAGGTGGTCTATGGCGTGGTCGGCCTCAAGACGCACGCCAAGATGCTATTGGTATCAAGGCGCGAAGGTCACAACATTTGCCGCTATGGCCACTTGTCTACGGGCAATTACAACCCTAAAACCGCACGGCTCTATACCGATCTGAGCTACCTGACCGCCAATACAAAAATCACGCAAGACATGGAAGCCGTGTTCGGCCTGCTGGCCAACCAGAGCCGCATTCCGCGCCTGGGCAAGCTGATTCTGGCGCCGTTTGCCCTGCAGCGTAGCCTGATCGACTGGGTTGAAAAGACCGCCAAGGCGGCAGCAGCGGGCGCAGCGGGTCGCATTATCCTGAAGATGAACTCGCTGACCGATGAGAAGCTGATGGAAGCGCTGGTGAACGCCGGGCAGGCCGGTGTGCAGGTTGACTTGATCGTGCGCGGCGCCTGCATGTTGCCAGCGCAGCGCGCGGGTTTTACCGACAACATCCGGGTGCGCTCGATCATCGGGCGTTTTCTGGAGCATTCACGCGTGTTCTATTTTTCTGCCGGTACGCAAGAGGCGTTGTACTTGTCCAGCGCCGACTGGATGAACCGCAACATGCTGCGCCGCATCGAACTGGCCTGGCCGGTGGAAGACGCTGCCTTGCGTCGGCGCATCATCGACGAGTGCCTGACGACTTATCTGCAAGACAGTGTCGATGCCTGGACGATGCAAGCCGACGGCCACTACGTCCAGGTTCATGGCACGCGCAGCCGCAGCACAGCCAAAACCAAGCTGCCGATGGGGGCGCAGGGCAAGTTGATGGCGCGCTACTCGGCCAAGAGCTGATGTCGCCCTGGACGTAATGCAATGGACCTGATTCTTTGGCGTCACGCACAGGCACAAGACGCCCCGCCTGGGTGTGACGACGCCTCGCGTACACTGACGCACAAGGGCGAAGGGCAGGCGGCGCGCGTTGCCGCATGGTTGGACCGCCAGTTGCCCGAAAGTACCCGCGTGCTGGTAAGTCCGGCCAGGCGCGCAGAACAAACCGTCAAGGCGCTCGGGCGCAAATACAAGCTGCGCGATGAACTGGTACCCGACAGTTCGCCAGAGGAACTGCTGGCGCTGCTCAAGTGGTCACCTGAGACCGCAGCACCGCACAAGGGCGCGGTATTGCTAGTGGGGCACCAGCCGACACTAGGGCAACTGGCAGCGCGCTTGCTGGGTACAGCCGAGTCGGTCTGTGACATCCGCAAGGGCGCGGTCTGGTGGTTGCGCAGCCGCCACCGCGACGGCCAGCTGCACGTGGCTTTGGTCGCGGTTGTCAGCCCTGACCTTATTTGACGTCTTTGGGCCTCCCTGTTTTGATGGTGGGAACATTGCTCAACGCTACTTTGAACTGGATGTCTGACAGGGCCGCCAGTGCCTTGATGCCCGCGCGCAGGAGCTCGCTTTTTTTGACCGACTGGCCCAGCTTGCCGGCGCGCACCTTCAGCAGATCAATCACCACATACTCGTCTTTGGGGATGGTGAAACTGTCGCGCACCAGTTTGGCTTTTTTGACCTTGCTGGGCTTGGCTGCGGTGACTGCTGGCTTGGGTGCAAGCACTTTGGGCGCGGCGGTCTTGACCGCGGGGGCTACCGATTTCTTGGCAACCGCTTTGACCGCGGTAGCGGCTTTGGCGGGAGCCTTTTTGGCAGCGACGGTTTTGCCGGGAGCAGCGTTTGTAACCATGGTGATTCCTTGGGCAGTTAATGATGTAAATAGTATAAATCGTTTACATCTTTTTTGTCCAGTGCCTTGCCCTCAGCGGCAGGCGAATGAAGTGTTAATGTCAAATTGATGACAAATTCATGGCGGAAAAATTACTTGCAAACCGTTTGATTTTGATCAGAATTTGCTCGGTTACAGTTTGTAACAAGCGGCCCGTTGCCGTTAGCATACAGCGGCACAAAACGATGGAGTGTGACTATGTCAAGGCATCTGGATAACCTGGAACGACTGTTCAACCGATTGCATCTTTGCATCGGCATCGACGACGAGCTGACACAACAGGTGGCGCAAGACCTGCAGCGGCTCAAGCGTGCCGAACCAGCCACCCGCTTACCCTATGATCGTTCTATTTCGTATCGCAAATTTATAGCGATGGTCACCCAGGACAAGCGCACCACAGACGCATCCTTGGCCACCCACTGATGACGTTTGCAGCGCTGCGCAGTGGGTCTCAGCGGCGGCTGTACAGGCGTGAGCGCTGCAGCGCCAGCAGTTCCTGCAGCCCGTGCAACACACACGCCAACAGCACGGGGATGCGGTAAATATGAAGTCTGGTCAGCATCGACTTGCCCTCCTGGGAACGTGAATCAAATTGGCAGGGTAAACCCGCCGCGTGACACCTGTGTGTCAGTGCCAAACAACCACAGGGTATTGCCGCGTTGTCTTGCGGCAACGGGTGCAGTGCCTCTATGCTCTGTACACATGATGTCCAGATTTTCAATTTGCAGGCCAAGCACTTGAACGCGCGCAAGCTGCCAGAGCTTGATGCGCTGGAGCGCATCATTGAACTTGGGGCCGCCTGGCTCGACGTGCACGTTGCCTGCCAAGTGACGATGCCCAAGGGGGGCAGCTACCCGGTGTATGTGATCACACTGGGCAACCCGTCGCCCGAGGTTCCCGCGGTGGGTTACTTTGGCGGCGTGCATGGTTTGGAGCGCATCGGCGCCGAGGTGGTGATGGCCTACCTGCACAGCCTGGTGATGCGCCTGCAGTGGGACAGCACCTTGCACAAACAACTGGAGTCGCTGCGCCTGGTCTTCATGCCCATCGTCAACCCGGGTGGTCTTGCTCTGGG
>PFKL01000072.1 GCA_002784245.1 Comamonadaceae bacterium CG_4_10_14_3_um_filter_60_75 | reverse complement strand
TGGCTTCGACGCCTTCGCTGGCCCAGGCCAGCGGGTAGGTCATGTCGAGCACGTAGCTGCGGAACTTGCCCTGCGTGTGCGTGGCAATATCGCGCAGCTTGGCCATATCGGCAAAGTCCAGCACCGGCTGGCTGACTTCAAGACGCAGCGGCGGGTTGACCTGATTGATGTCGAGCAGATTGGGTTTGGGGCCGATGAAGCTGTTGAGGCTCATCACGATCGCCTCGCGAATCGGGTCGATCGGCGGATTGGTCACCTGGGCGAACAACTGCTTGAAGTAGTTGTACAGCGGTTTGTTTTTGTCGGACAACACCGCCAGCGGGCTGTCGTTGCCCATCGACCCGATGGCTTCTTCGCCATTGGCGGCCATCGGTGCCATCAGAAACTTGATGTCTTCCTGCGTCATGCCAAACGCCTGCTGGCGGTCGAGCAACGTGCTCTCGGATTCGCTGGCGCTGGCGGGTTCACCGCCGCCTTGCACGTCATCAAGGCGGATGCGCAGATCTTCGATCCATTGCTTGTAGGGCTTGCTGTTGGCCAGGCTGCTCTTGATCTCTTCGTCGTCGACCATGCGACCCAGCTCCAGGTCGATCATGAACATCTTGCCCGGCTGCAAGCGCCATTTGCGGATGATTTTGTGCTCTGGAAACGGCAGCACGCCGGATTCAGACGCCATGACGACGAGGTCATCGTCGGTCACACAATAGCGCGACGGGCGCAGGCCATTGCGGTCCAGCGTGGCGCCGATCTGGCGGCCGTCGGTGAAGACAATCGAGGCCGGGCCATCCCACGGCTCGAGCATGGCGGCGTGGTACTCGTAAAACGCGCGGCGACGCTCGTCCATGCCGGTGTTTTGTTCCCACGGCTCGGGAATCATCATCATCACCGCCTGGCTGATCGGGTAACCGGCCATGGTGAGCAGCTCCAGGCAATTGTCAAAGGTGGCGGTGTCAGACTGGGTGGGGAAACTGATCGGGTAGAGCTTTTGCAGGTCAGCGCCAAGCACTGGCGAGCTCATCACGCCTTCGCGCGCTTTCATCCAGTTGTAATTGCCCTTGACGGTGTTGATTTCGCCGTTGTGCGCCACGTAACGGTACGGGTGCGCCAGCGGCCACTGCGGGAAGGTGTTGGTCGAAAAACGCTGGTGCACCAGACCCAACGCCGACACACAGCGCGGGTCTTGCAAGTCCTGGTAATAGGTGCCCACCTGGTCGGCCAGCAGCAAGCCTTTATAGATGACGGTGCGGCTGCTCATGCTGGGCACGTAATACTCTTTACTGTGCTTGAGCTTGAGCGCCACGATGTGCGCGCTGGCGGTCTTGCGAATCACGTAGAGCTTGCGCTCAAGGGCGTCCTGCACGATAACGTCGTTGCCGCGGCCGATGAAAAGCTGACGAATGATTGGCTCTTTTTTACCGACTTCGGGCGACATCGGCATGTCACGGTTGACAGGCACGTCGCGCCAGCCCAGCAAAACCTGGCCCTCGGCCTTGACAGCGCGCTCAAGCTCTTGTTCGCAAGCCTGGCGGCTGGCGTTTTCCTTGGGCAAAAAGACCATCCCCACGCCGTACTCACCGGGCGGTGGCAGCGTGACGCCCTGGGCTGCCATTTCTTCGCGGTAAAGCGCGTCGGGCAGCTGGATCAGGATGCCCGCGCCGTCGCCCATGAGCTTGTCCGCCCCGACCGCACCACGGTGGTCCAGGTTTTGCAGTATCTGCAACGCGTTCTTGACAATGTCATGCGACTTGACGCCCTTGATGTGGGCAACAAAACCCACGCCGCACGCGTCGTGCTCATGGGCAGAAGAATACAAACCGTTGTCCTGGAGATGCGAGATCTCGGCAGCCGTCGTCATGGGCGCTCCTGTAGAAATTCGAAAGAAACCGACTTTACCCCACTGCAACACCTGTGCCAAGCAAATTAATTGGGGTCAGATTCCAATTAATTTCAATATTTTGAACTCGTGTTTTAATTGGGGACACATCAATATAGTAGCTAAACTATCAATACACAAAGCACTACCCTGGATTTTTAGGCATTTTTTTCTGCCAAAACTGGCCGCCCAGCGTGGGCTTTCTGCAACCGGCGCCCGGTACGTTTTTGCAAATCTGCGACGAAATCAGGTTCGCCCAACGCCCAACCGCGCAAGGTGGCGTCGGTCAGTGCGGCCTGCTGCACCGCGTTGATGCCAGCATGCACCAAATCGGCATACGCAGCTTCTCGGGCAAACGGCGTGTTGCCAAGTTCCCAGTACAGCACATGGGGCGTGATCAGGCGGTCGGTACGCAGCCCCAGGTAGTGCGCATGGCTGGACCACGGGTAATCTTGCGCTCGCGCCACCAGGCCTGCGCGCACCGGATTGAGGTCAATATAGGCCATGCACGCCAGCAGATAGCGGTCGGACTGGATGAGCGTGGACTTGTAACGCCCTTCCCACAGCGTGCCACTGCGCTGCTGGGTGCGGTTGAAATAGCGCACGTAGCTGCGCCCCAGTGCCTGCATCATTTTGGGCAAACCGTCCTCCGTGCCGGGTGTCAGCAGCAGGTGAACATGGTTGCTCATCAACACATAGGCGTGAATTTGCACCTCAAACTGGCGCGCCACTTCTTCAAACACATCCAGCAGCCGCTGGTAGTCTGCGGCACCCGCGAAAATGGCTTGCCGGTTATTACCCCGCAAAATCACATGGTGCGGGTAGCCCGGCAGGGTCAGGCGCGGCAGTCGGGCCATCGTCCAAAGCAAATTAATTGGAATCTGACCCCAATTATTTGGGGGCTTTGGTGACGCGGACCTTGCCGCCAGTGGTGACGAGAATGACCGCGTCACCGGGAACCAGCACCTCTGAGCCTTTGCCCTGCACCACAGCACGGCGTTCGCCGCCTTTGAGTTGGATCAGCAACTCGGTGGCGTCTTCGCGGGTAGCCATGCGCTCAATGGTGTTGCCAGCCGCAGCGCCCGCCACGCCAACCAGCAGGCCGATGACGTTGCTCTCAGCACTGGAGCCGCCGCGCGAAGCGCCTGCAACGGCGCCGGTAACGCCGCCGACGGCTGCGCCAATGCCGCTCTGGCTGCCATCCACCGTGACCGCACGCACCGACAGCACGACACCGTCTTCCACCCGCGACAAGCGCTGCGCGTCGCCGCGCTGGATCACGTCGGGACTGCTGCTGGCGCACGCGCCCAATACCAAGGTCAAGGTCACAGCCGAAGCCACTTGCATTAATCGCTTCATCATCTTCTCCATGGATTTGTTCAGAATATACAGCTCAAAGTGGGTTGCCAACCGTCGTCTCAGTGGCATTGTCAGGCAACAAGGTAAAGCGCGTGTGAAGCAACTCGGTCAGGCCGAATTCGACCAGCAAAGCGCGCAAACGTTCCGCCGCAGCACGCTTTTTCTGGCCGGTGTAGCGAGCGATGATCAGTTCGTTTTTCAGGCTGTGCTCCCAGCCGACCAGCTCGGTCACCGTAACCTGGTAGCCGCAGGCCTCCAGGTACAAGCAACGCAGCACATTGGTGATTTGACTCCCCAACTCCCGTGTATGCAGCGGATGCCGCCATAATTCTGATAGCGGCGTACGCGCCAGCGAGAGCGCCTTGTGCTGCCCCAGCACCCGCGCCACCTCGGCCTGGCAGCAGGGCACCAGCACCATGAAGCGTGCCTTCTTTTGCAGGCCAAAAGCGATGGCGTCGTCAGTAGCAGTGTCGCAGGCGTGCAGTGCGGTCACCACATCAAAGCGCGCGGGCAATTGGTCTGACTGCGCCGATTGCGCCACCGTCAGGTTCAAAAAACGCATCCGGTCAAAGCCCAGCCGCTGCGCGAGTTCGGTCGACTTCTGCACCAGCTCTGGCCGAGTTTCAATGCCAAAAATCGTGCCGTTGGCGCGCTGCCGGAAAAACAGGTCGTACAGGATAAAGCCCAGGTAGGACTTGCCCGCACCGTGGTCTGCCAGCGTCACCTCAGGGTCAGGCACCAGTTCCAGCAGCAGTTTTTCAATGAACTGATAGAGGTGGTAGACCTGCTTGAGCTTGCGCCGCGAATCCTGGTTGAGCTTGCCCTCACGCGTCAGGATGTGCAGTTCTTTGAGCAGCTCAATCGACTGGCCAGGACGCAGTTCAGCGGCCAGGAGATGGGCGTGCGTGGCAGCGGATTTCTTCGTCATGCGGCGATGATGCCACGTCTTGACACAACAAACGCGCGCCGGTGAGGCGCTCGTGTTCACGCATCGCAAAGCGGTCGGTCATGCCGGCAATGTAGTCAGCTACCACGCGCGCCCGATCCGCTGCGCTGCCGCAAGCCACCGCCATCCGATCGGCAAAGCGTTCGGGCAAGGCCTGCGGCGCGCTGGTGTAGGCGGCAAAGAGTTCACGCACGATCTGGCGTGCCTGATCATTGGTTTGAACTACCTGCGGGTGCCGATACAACTTTTGCAACAAAAAAGACTTGAGCAACTTCGACTGGCGCTGCATTTCGGCACCAAACCGGACCAATGGCGCCGCCCGGCGCACGGCGTCGACGCTTTCTGGGCGGGTTTCTTGCACCGCCTGGCCCGTGGCCTCAATCACGTCATAAACCTGCGCGCTGAGCATGCGGCGAATGGTTTCATGCAGCAACCGGCGCGCCTGCTTTTTGTCTTGCAGTTGCGGATATTCGGCCAGCGTCTCGCGCTGAAAATCGTTGAACAAAGGCACATCTGCAAGCTGCTGCAAGGTAATCAGGCCGGAACGCACGCCGTCATCGACATCGTGGGCGTTGTAGGCAATTTCGTCGGCCAGGTTGCACAGCTGCGCTTCCAGGCTGGGCTGATACTCATCGAGAAAACGCCTGGCGACGCCGTTGGGTTCGGCGGCCTCCAGCTCCTGTGCATGGCGGCGCGAACAGTGCTTCAAAATCCCCTCACGCGTCTCAAACGTCAGGTTCAAGCCGTCAAAATCAGGGTAGCGTTCCTCCAGATGGTCGACGACGCGCAGGCTTTGCAGGTTGTGCTCGAAACCGCCAAAGTCAGCCATGCAGGCGTTCAGTGCGTCTTGTCCGGCATGGCCAAACGGCGTGTGGCCGAGATCGTGCGCCAGCGCAATGGCTTCGACCAGGTCTTCGTTGAGCTTGAGCGAACGGCCAATCGATCGCCCGAGCTGCGCCACCTCCAGCGAATGCGTCAGCCGGGTGCGAAACAGATCGCCTTCGTGGTTCAGAAAAACCTGGGTTTTATAAACCAGACGCCTGAAAGCCGTACAGTGCACGATGCGGTCGCGGTCGCGCTGGTAGTCGGTGCGCGTGGGCGCGGGGGCCTGTACAAAACGCCGCCCGCGCGTTGCCGCCGGGTCACAGGCGTAAACAGCCAAAGCAGAATTCATACGCAAAAAGTGGCTCTAGCCCCTATGGAATAAGTGCTAACTGCTCTTATTTTTAAAGTTATTTTTAACAAGAGAGGTCAATCACCTGGCGCACCAGCGCGTTGGGCGCGGGGCGCACCACGGCGCGGCCGGGCTGGTCGATCAGCACAAACTTGATCTCCCCCGCCTCAGACTTTTTGTCGAGCTGCATCAGCGCAAGATAGCGCCCGGCGTTGTCTGCACTATCTAACACCGGCGCTTTTGTGGGCAAGCCCGCCTTGGCGATCAGCGTGACCAGTCGGTGCACAAAGAACGCATCGACCAGGCCCAAGCGCTGCGACAGGTGCGCGGCCAGCACCATGCCACAGCCCACCGCCTCGCCGTGCAGCCAGACGCCGAAACCCAAACCCGCCTCAATGGCGTGACCGAAGGTATGGCCAAAGTTCAGGATGGCGCGCAAGCCCGACTCGCGCTCGTCCTGCGCCACCACAGAGGCCTTGATCTCACAGCTGCGCCGTACCACTTGCGCCAGCGCGGCGGGTTCGCGCGCCAGCACCGCGTCGAGGTGCGCCTCCAGCCAGGTGAGGAAGTCCATGTCGGCAATCGGCCCGTATTTGATGACCTCGGCCAGACCGGCGCTGAGTTCGCGCGCGGGCAAGGTTTTGAGCGTGTCGAGATCGCACACCACCTTGAGCGGCTGGTAGAACGCACCGATCATGTTTTTGCCCAACGGGTGGTTGATGGCGGTCTTGCCCCCCACCGATGAATCCACCTGCGCCAGCAGCGTGGTCGGCACCTGTACGAATGGCACACCGCGCATGTAGGTGGCGGCGGCAAAACCCGTCATGTCGCCCAC
>PFKL01000152.1 GCA_002784245.1 Comamonadaceae bacterium CG_4_10_14_3_um_filter_60_75 | reverse complement strand
GCTTGGTGTGTGACAGCACGGCTTGCGCCACACTGCCGAGCACCAATTTTTCAAGACCGCTGCGGCCATGCGAGCCCATGACGATCAGGTCGGCATTGAGCGACACACCAGCTTCAACGATGCCGCGCCAGGCCGTGTGCGCTTCAATAACCGAGGTATCGACGCTCACGTCGGCCTTGACAAACGACTCCTTGGCGGCGTGCACGGCGGCGTTGGCCTCGGCGGTAGCGGCGCTGAGGTATTCGGCCTGGCCGTAGGCAAAGTCGGTACCCACACCGGTAAACGGATAGGGATCGATCACATAAATCACGGTGACCGTGCAGCCAAAAGCCTTGGCCAGGTCGGTCGCCTTGCCTACCGCAACTTGCGACGTGTTCGAACCATCAACCGGAACCAGAATATGCTTGAACATGGCGAACTCCTAAGAATCAGAACATGTCCGGATTGTGACCGAATCAGATCTCTTCGGGCACCATCTTGATCGCGCCGCAAGGACATTCCGACACGCAAATGCCGCAGCCCTTGCAGTAGTCGTAGTTGAACTCGAAGCCTTTGCCGGGACCGAGCTTGATCACCGCGTTGTCCGGGCACACGCCGTAGCAGTTGTCGCACTCAAAGCAGTTGCCACAGGACAAACAGCGCCGCGCTTCAAACAAGGCGTTGGTTTCGTCCAGGCCGCCCTGCACTTCTTCGAACGTGCTTTGGCGACGGATGATGTCGAGCACCGGGCGCACTGTCTTGGGCGCGTCGCTGTAATACCAGGTGTTGAGTTTGTCAAAGCCCGCAACTTCCGCTTTGGGCGGCGCTGTATAGACACCCCCGCGCAACCAGGCGTCAATGTTGCGCGCGGCTTTTTTGCCGTGACCAATACCCACGGTGATGTTGCGCTCAGCAGGCACCATGTCGCCACCAGCAAAAATGCCGGCGTGGCCGGTCATCATTTGCAGGTTGACCTGGACCACGCCATCTTGCACCGTCAAGCCTGGCACGCCTTCAATCAGCGACAAGTCCACGTCTTGCCCCAACGCCAGCACAACCGAGTCGGCTTCCAGCGTTTCAAATTCGCCGGTCGGTTGCGGGAAACCTTTGTCATCCAAAGCCATTTTTTCAACAGTGATCGACGACTCGCCCGCCTGTTTGATGGTCGAGAGCCACTTCACCAACACGCCTTCTTGCAGCGCTTCTTCAAGCTCAAAGTCGTGCGCTGGCATTTTTTCGCGATTGCGCCGGTAGACGATGATCGACTCGGTCGCGCCCAGCCGTTTGGCGGTGCGCGCGACGTCAATCGCCGTGTTACCGCCACCGTACACCACCACTTTGCGCCCCAACAGCGGCTTGTCTTCGCCTTCCATCGAGCGCAGCACCGACACAGCGTCGAGCACATGCGCCGAGTCGGCGGCGGGAATGTAAGCACGTTTGGCGATATGCGCACCAACGGCCAGAAACACGGCGTCAAAGCCACCTTGCTGCTTGGTTTCCAGAATGTTGCTGACCTTGGTGTTGTAGACAATTTTCACGCCCAGGTCGACGATGCGCTGCACCTCGGCGTCGATCACGTTGCGTGGCAACCGGTACTGCGGAATGCCGAAACGCATCATGCCGCCAGGCAAGGGGCCAGCCTCAAAGATGGTCACACTGTGCCCCAGCATAGCCAGGTGATAAGCCGCCGACAGGCCCGAGGGGCCGGCACCCACCACCAGCACTTTTTTGCCCGTGGTGACTGCCGGCTTGGTGAACTTCCAGCCTTTGGCAATTGCCTCATCGCCCAAAAAGTGTTCGACCGAATTGATACCCACCGCTGAATCAAGCTGACCCCGGTTGCAAGCGCCCTCACAGGTGTGATAGCAAGCGCGGCCCATGATGGCGGGAAACGGGTTTTCTTCCACCAGCTTGCGCCAGGCGCCTTCATAGTTGCCCGACTCGGCCAGAAACAACCAGGCCTGAATGTTTTCACCGGCCGGACATTGGTGGTTGCAAGGCGGGATACGGCTCAGATAGACCGGCCGGTTGGTACGCCAGGAACCGGTGTGGTTAGCTAGCGACGTGCCGACGTCGAGTGTGATGGCAAAAGGTTTTTCCATTTTTATCTCCTTGTGGGACAGACCGCTGCTACACACAGTGAGCCAGCTCTGTCCTCAACTGATTAATCAAGCAAACCGAAGCGGCGGATATTGCGGTCAGCGCGCGCTTGCAACAAGGCAATGGTGGCCACGTCCGGGTGTTTGCCAAACAAGTGGGCAAAGCGTCTTTGTGGGCGCAAATAGTCTTCAATCGGAATCTGGTGACGGATCTTGCGCACGCCGGTCACTTCACCGCGCTCGGCCTCAAATACCGGGAAGACACCACTTTCCACCGCCATCCTTGAGAGTTTGATGGTATCCTGCGACGGGGCTCCCCAACCCAAGGGGCACGGCACAAAGATGTGGATGTAGCGCGCACCGTGGATCGACATCGCCTTGGTCACCTTGTATTCCAGGTCACGCAAGTCGGCCACCGTAGCGGTAGCCACGTAGGGGATTTCATGCGCCATAGCAATCAGCGGCACATTCTTGCCCTGGCCAAAGTCGTTGCCCGGATTTGGCCCCACCGGCATGGTGGTGGCCGTGCGCGCAGCCGGTGGCGTGGCGCTGGAGCGCTGCACACCGGTGTTCATGTAAGCCTCGTTGTCGTAGCAGATGTAGAGCACATCGTCGTTGCGCTCAAACATGCCCGACAGGCAGCCAAAGCCGATGTCGGTGGTGCCGCCGTCGCCACCCTGTGCGACGACCCGAACCTCGCTGCGGCCCTTGGCTTTCATGGCGGCGGCAATGCCGGTCGCAACCGCTGCGGCGTTGCCAAACAGCGAGTGCACCCACGGCATTTGCCATGACGTCTCAGGGTACGGGGTAGAAAACACCTCCAGACAGCCGGTGGCGTTGGCGGCAATCAGTTGGCCGTTGGTGGCGGCCATGGCTGCGTCTATGGCATAGCGGGCGCCGAGCGCCTCACCACAGCCCTGACAGGCGCGGTGACCGGAATTGAGCGAGTTACGTCGCTGGTCACCCGCTTGCACGCTGCGCTGCTCGGGTGCCAGCAAGCGGTTGCCTACGGTGAAAGTGCCAGTCTGGTAAAACTTGACAGTTGATTGTTCCATGTTGTCTCCTAATCAGTTGAGGACAGAGCAAAGTCTCAGACTGCACCTGATGCCACAGTGCCAATGTCACGCAGCACACCTTCGGCCACGGGACCCGAGCGGCGCTTGCTCTTTTCACGGTCTAGCACGCGGTTGACGATGTCCCAATCCAGATCCAAAAAGGTGAGCAGGTCGAGCTTGTCGTTAAAGGCTTGCAGCAACAATTTGTTCACAGAATCTTTGGTAATGGCGCGTCCACCCAAACCCGCGACCACCGTGTAGACTGGCTGCGGCCGGTTGCGCACGGCGCTGCGCACGTCACGCGACACGATGCCGCCGATGCCCACAGCAAAGCATTTCTCAATCACCACAATGCGCTCAGCTTTGACCGTTGCGTCACGAATCGCCGAGATCGGGAACGGCCGGTACGAGGTGATGCCCAAGACGCCGACCTTGTGCCCTTGCGCACGCAAATCATCCACCGTGTCTTTGATGGTGCCCAGCACCGAGCCCAGCGCTATCACGATGGTGTCTGCGTCTTCAGTCATGTAAGTCTTGATCAGGCCACCCGAATCACGGCCAAACTTTGCTTTGAATTCTGTAGCTACCTGCGGAATCAGATCAAGGGCCTGCATCTGTTTGGCATGTGCCAGATAGCGCACTTCGGTAAAGGCCTCGGGGCCGACCATGGCGCCAATCGTCACCGGGTCGTTGGGGTCGAGCACCTGGCGCGGCTCGTAGGGCGGCAAAAATTGGTCGACCTGCTCCTGGCTGGGCATGTCCACACGCTCGTAGGCGTGGGTCAGAATGAAACCGTCCATGCACACCATCACCGGCAGCGACAACTCTTCGGCAATCTTGAATGCCTGGATGTGTAGGTCAAGCGCTTCCTGGTTGGTCTCGGCAAACAGCTGCAACCAGCCGGCATCGCGCATGCTCATGCTGTCGGTGTGGTCGTTCCAGATGTTGATGGGCGCGCCAATGGCGCGGTTGGCCACCGTCATGACAATAGGCAAGCCCAGGCCCGAGGCGTTGTACACCGCTTCGGCCATGAACAGCAGCCCCTGGCTGGCGGTGGCGGTGTAAGAGCGTGCGCCAGCCGCCGATGAACCGATGGCCACGCTGAGTGCGGCAAACTCGGACTCGACGTTGATGAACTCGCAGGGTTTCAGGTCACCCGACTTCACCATCTCACCCAAGCCCTCAACTATATGGGTTTGCGGGGAAATGGGGTAGGCGCAGATCACTTCCGGGCGGCTCAGTGCCACGGCTTTGGCTACGGCATGCGAGCCTTCGCATTGTTCAAGCAT
>PFKL01000165.1 GCA_002784245.1 Comamonadaceae bacterium CG_4_10_14_3_um_filter_60_75 | reverse complement strand
GGTGGCTGGGACAACAGCGCCGAGCTGGTGATGGTCAGCGCCAAGGACAACGTGTCTGCCATGCGCAACGAGATCAAAACCCCCGGCTACAGCCTGGTCAACCTGCGCGGCGGCTATTCATGGAAGACGGTGCGACTGGACTTTGGCGTGGAAAACCTGTTTGACAAGTTTTACTACTTGCCTACCGGCGGCGCGTACACCGGCCAGGGCACCACCATGAGCATCAACGCCGTGCCCTATGGCGTGGCCGTGCCGGGCATGGGGCGCTCGATCTATGTGGGCGTCAATGTGAAGTTTTAAGCGTTACACAAACGATAGCTGCTGGCGCTTACTGCATAAGCGCTAGAAGCCAATTTCTTATAAAGAATTGTTCCATGAAACCCGCGCTTGACCCCACCAGTAGCCGCACCCTGAACGCCCACGATGGCTTGGCCGCTTCAGACCTCACGCAGCTGTGGCGGGTGCGGGCCGAAGCGTTGCGCACCAGCGCTGCCGCGAGGTGGTGAGCCTGCGCACCGGGGCGGTGTCGCAGCGGGTTAAATGCCTGCTGCTGATGTTTGCCGACAGCGTAAATCCCCAAGCCAAAAGCACCGCAGAGTGCGCCGTGCCCCACCTCAGCGACATGGCCGGCATTCTGGACGCGGCGCCGTAGACCGTCTCAAGGGTCTTCAGCAGCATGCGTCGCTTGGATGTGATGCATTTGATCAAAGTGCACATGGCAAGCGTCACGCTGTCTTGTCAAGCGATGTTGCCAATGAATTCAACTGGTGTGCCGCGTCACCACTGTGAATTTTGCAGCCGCACGCCCAAAGCGCCAGCATTCTTTGGGCGGTAGCAGTAAAACTGGGGTGGCTGGTGGTTTGAGCCAACACCTCCCGGCTTACCCTGAGCAAGGCGCTGACTAAACGGGCACTGGTGGCGGCTTGAAACTTGGGTGCAATAAAACACCGGTCGGCCAGCTCTTGCAGGTTTTTTGAGGTAAACCAACGCTTGGCGCCGCCAAAACTCAAGGCTGGTGCATCAAGTGCATCGCCATCTTGCGCGCGCGGCGCGTAGACCGACATGGACAGCATGTCAAAAACCGGTGACAGGCGCACGTCGCTGCTGCTTGAATAGACGAAACCAAAATTTTTAAGATGGGCATCACCATTTCGGATGGCCATGCAGGTAACGTAGTGTGCGTAGAACTGCTCAAGCGCATCCTTTCTTTGGTCAAGCGGACAGAACTCCATGATCTTTTTGATGATTTTTTCTACCGAGCCAGCAAACTTGTCGCCCGCATTGAGCGCCAGCATGGCGCACATGTCCTCAAAGGCCAGGTTGATGCCTGGCGCAAGCACATCAAAGCGGCGAATGGCCAGGCGATTGGCATCCGCCGAAAGTTGAAAATCTGGCACGGGTAAGCCCATGTTTTTTGCCACGCCCAGTCCAAAAAACTCATTCAGGATCAGATGAGGATGATCATCGTCATTGAATTTGATAATCCAGTGGTCAAAAACCAGTGTGTTTTTGCGCTGCTCAGGTGTGCCGGCGATCGGGCTTTTTGCAAGAAATTTGGGGAACCCACCCGACACGCCCGAGGTGGCGGCGTGTTCTTCCAAAAAGCGAGCCACGATTTCTTTGGAGCTGCCTTTCAACAAGGCTTGCAAGTCTTCGCAGGGGCTCTGTACTGACGGGGTTGAGCCGTGCGGGACCAGCCTGATGCGGCCAACCAGGTGTGCGCCCACGACCGAGAGCAGTTCCATGTCGCCAAAATAGTCAAAGTGTTTGGCAAATTTTTTCGCCAGCAACTGCCTGAGCGCGCCCTCCGGCAGGCTGACCTGAAACACCGGGTGCAGTGCGGCGTGAATCCAGCTTTCGGTGCGAACTGGCATCAGCAGAGACACCATCTGGCTGCTGGCCACGCCGCCCTGGTACGAAAAAACATAGCGGTTAACTTCAACTTGTTCCAGCGTGCCGACCAGCGCCTGATTGATGTAAACATCAAGTTTCATCACGTCACCCCAAAGCGTTCTTTGGTGTTTTGGGCGTTCATGTCGTCGAGTGTGGGAGCTTTGACACTGCCCGCCAGCATGACGATGTCCAGACAAGTGTGCAGCCGCCGCAGAGTACTCAGGTTGCAGTCACCGCCTTTTTCAATCATCAGCAGCGCCCGCCGGCTGATGCCTGCTGCTTGTGCCAGCTTGGCTTGGCTCCAGCGCAATTGTTTGCGTTTGGCCACTACCGCGGCCACCAGCGGATCGAGATGGTCCAGGTTAGATAGCGGCGAGGGGCGTTGTATGAGCATGACAGGATTGTAATTTGTAAATTACAATTAAAAAAACTTTTGATAAAAATGTAACTTGTAAGTTACTTATTTCGCTGTATTGCTGCCAACTGGCTCGGGTGTGATGCGAGCCCAAGTTCGGCGAAAATACGCGTCGCTTCCCCGCAACCGGGGTTTGGATGAACAGGCCGATGAACTCGCTGGGACAAAAGGTAATTGTTGTGCTGCTGGTGCTGGCGCTGCACGCCCTTGCCTTGTTTGGGCTGCGGCACGCGCAGCTGATTTCGCCACCGGCTGAGGCGATCCCGCTGTTCGTCAACTTCATTGCCGCGCCGCCGCCTGCGGCCTTGCCTGCAGCGCCTCGCCCGAAGGTAAAGCCGCCGGGGAAACCGCAGGCACAGCCTCAGTCTCAGCTGCGGCCGCAGCCACCACAGCAAAAGCGACAACAAAAACCCGACGCATTACCGATGCCTGCTGCGCAGGTGCTGGCGGTGCAGCCGCCCAACGCCGCGCCGACCGACGCAGTCGGTCCCGTGTCGATGACCGAAGCCCCGACCAGTCCGAGCCCGGCCAGCGCAGGCCCGGCGGCGCCTGAGCTGGCCGGCATTGGCGCGCAGTTGCCTGCCGGTCCGGTGGCCCTGTCATCTGAGTTGTCGCTGGCTTGCCCGCAGCGCACTGCGCCCAGCTACCCTGCGCTGTCGCGGCGCTTGAATGAGCAAGGTGTGGTGGTGCTCCAGGTGACGTTGAACGAGGACGGCACGGTAGCCGCGGCCCGGATGCAAAGTTCCAGCGGCTTTGTGCGGCTGGACGATGCCGCCCTGGCTGCTGTACGCAGCTGGCACTGCACCGCACCGACCCGCAACGGCCAGTCAGTGCGCGCGACGGCACTGCAGCCGTTTCATTTTGTGCTGCAAGAAAACTGATTTGACCGAACCAGCTGCAGTCCACAGCAGGGTTGTGGCGCATTGCGGTAAGCTGTAGCCATTCATCGGCAACTCAAAGGAGACTTTCATGAGCGATAGCAACAGCAACTTTGCTAAGTACGTCCCGGGTTTCGACTTTTTGCAGAACCTGGCCAAGAGCACGTCGCAAGCCGTGCCGCAGATGCCCAACCTGGCCAACTGGATCGCGCCCACCTTGAATGAGGAAGAGCTTGAAAAGCGCATCACCGACCTCAAGGCGGTGCACTTCTGGCTTGACCAGAATGCCAAGGCGCTGGGTGCCACCGTGCAGGCGCTGGAGGTGCAAAAGATGACACTGGCCACGCTCAAGGGCATGAACTTCAACATGGGCGATATGGCCAATGCGTTCAAGCTCAAGGCTGCCGATACGGTCGCTGCCGGTGTGCACAAAGTGACTGAGAATGCAGCGGCCACGGTCAAGACGGTGGCAGAGGTGGCGGAAAAAGCCGAAGGGGTTGCCAAGAAGGTCGGCGATGTAGCCAAGCCCGCCGCCACGGCTGCCGCCGCCGGACTGGTCGACCCGATGCAACTCTGGCATGCGCTCACCCAGCAGTTCCAGACCATTGCCGCCAGCGCCATGAGAGAGGCCAGCAAAGCCACCGAGGTCGACGTGGGTAAAAATAGGGTGAAAGGTGTGGTCAAAGAGACCGTCAAGGCGGCCGCAAAATCCACTAAAGCCGCCACCAAAAAGGCACCGGTCAAACGTGCTGCGGCGAAGAAGACGACGACCAAAACTGCGGCACGCCGCCGTTGACCAAAGGCGTAATCAGGCCGTTGCCATGAAGCTGTTCCCCTACGCGCACGCCACCCACCCGCAGTGGGGTATGGCCGCCAATCTGGCGCTGGCCCAGTTGCGTGCGCAAATGGCGCTGCACGGCTATGCCAACAACCCGACACTGGCATTGCTCTACATCACCGACCATTACGCGGCCGATGCCCAGGACATCCTGGCGCACCTGAGCGCCGAGTTGCCGACGGTGACCGACTGGGCCGGTACCGTGGGCGTGGCCATTGCGTCCAACAACGTTGAATACGTCGACGAGCCTGCGCTGGCCCTGATGCTGTGTGAGTTGCCAACCGATCAGTACCGGGTGTTTTCCGGGGTGGCGCCGCTGGGTTTGGCGTTCGAAGCGCACAGCGCGCTGGTGCACGCCGACGCGCAAGCCGATGATTTGACCGAGCTACTCGATGAACTGGCCGCGCGCACTGATTCTGGTTATTTGTTTGGGGGCTTGGCCAGCAGCCGTGGCAAGTCGCTGCAGTTTGCAGTGGCGGGCGATGGCAACGTCAAGGGGCAGGGTGCGGCCAGTGGTGTCTTCAGCGGTGGTTTGAGCGGGGTAGCCTTTGGGCCGGGTGTGCATCTGGTGTCGCGCGTGACCCAGGGCGCGCAACCCGTTGGCAAGACACACCGGGTGACTGCCGTTGATCGCAACCTGGTTCTGGGGCTCGACGGCGAACCGGCGTTGGCGGTGTTACTGCGCGAACTGGGCGTTAGCCTGGACGAGCCACGCCGGGCGCTGCAAGCCGTGCGGGCCACGCTGGCGGGCATGACCCCCGCGGCCAGTCTGGCGAGTGGGGTGCGCGATGAACCGCTGATCAGTCGTACTGGCAACTTTGGCCCCGATGTGCTGGTGCGCCACATTATTGGCCTGGATCCGGGGCGGGGCGGCGTGGCGGTAGCTTCGCTGGTAGACAAGGGCATGAGCCTGGCGTTTTGCCAGCGCCATGTGCAGGCCGCGCGCGCTGACCTGATGCGCATTTGCGCCGAGATTCGGGAAGAGCTGGAGCCGCAGGAGATGGCGCTGGAAGCGGCAGCGGCGTTGACAACGTCCGAGGCTGAAGCCGCACCGCACCCGGCGCGCGGTATTGCCGGGGCGGTTTATGTCAGCTGTGCCGGACGCGGTGGCGCGCATTTTGGTGGCCCCAGCGCCGAGATGCAAATCATCCGCCGCGCCCTGGGCGACGTGCCGTTGGTGGGTTTCTTTGCCAGTGGTGAGATCGCCCGCAACCACCTCTATGGCTACACCGGGGTATTGACGGTTTTTACGGAAAATTAGGCGCTAGCCCTTATTTTAAAAGCGCAAGGCGCTCTGTTATTGAGAGTATTTTTTGCTTGTTTTGCCTGACTGACTTGGTTGGCTTTCACGAAAGTGACGGGCTCTTAAAAAGGAAAGTCAAGTACTTCGGCCGTGGCTTGCTGTTGCTGGCGCAGCCAGCGCTTGAAGAACGCATCGTCTTGCACCGCGATCAGGTCGTGCTGCATCACTGCGATGTCTGCACGCATTTCTTGCTCGGTCTCTTTGAGGTGACGACGCAACGCGCCGGGGCTCAAGGTGCTGAACATGGGCAAATCAAGCTCAACGATCATTTGCCTTTCCAGAGCATACAGCTCCTGCGTGAGCACTTTGACCCGATCCTTGAGCAAAGTGGTCAGAGCCGTCATTTTTTCTTTGGCCATGTTGACCAACTGCGTCGAGTCGGTCAGTTCGGCGCGCAGCTGCAGTTGCAGCAGGGCCAGCAGGTCACGCTTTTCATACGCGGTGTTGGCTTCTTTCATTAGCGCGGTTTTTCGTAATTGCTCTTTCGGATCCTGCTCACGGTCAGGGTGGAGTGCGCTGACCAGCTGGCGGTAAATGGTGCGCAATGCCCCATTGGCGTCGTCGGCTTGCGCGGTGGCCGCAGCTTCAGCTTTGCGTTGGGTCGCCGATTTTTTGCGCGTACCCTGTTTGTGCTCACGTGCGGCGACCTCCTCAGCCATCTTGGCATGCATCCTGGCGGTGGCGGCACGCATCAGGTCTTCGATACTTTCGTATTCAGCGTCGTCGTCGCCGATGGATTCGCCAAGCAGGTCTTCCATGAACATTTTCATGTTCGATGCGGCTTCCTTTTCGTCGTCTTCTTCGGAGATGTCGTTGTATTTGTCAAACAGGTCGGCCATGGCTTGGTCGCCATTGTCTGCAAGGGCTGCAGCCATCTGACTCAGGATGTCGATGGCCATGTGTTTCTGCTTGGTGCTCAAACCTTTGCGTTGCAGCCGTGCGTCGATCCACAGCGCCATCTGGCGCAGCAAGGCGCTGTGTTCTTTTACCAGTGGTGCCAGGGTTTGGGCGGCGATTTGGCGGTGAGCGTCGGCGAGCTGGCGGGTGTCCTCGATTTTGCGCGCCAGTGTTTCGCTTTGTTTGAGCAACTGGTTAAAGCGCTTTTGCGCCGGCGAGATGGCCGCAGCGCCAAATTGCAGCGCCGACACCGCCAGCTTGTGGGCTGAAGCTGCTTTTGAATCCGGTTGTGCCAGATCGGCATCGTCGCTGAATCGTTCGTGCTGTTTGGGCATGGCTGGTGGCTGGTTTGAAAAGGCAGATAGGGTCTTTTGGAATACTTTTCCCATTCTATTTTGCGGAAAAATAGACCTGTAACCCCTTATGAATTGTTTGCAATAAGCTATTGTTTGTGAAGCAAAATTTCGAACATCAAGACCCTTCCTGATGCCATTTGTTGAGTCATGCAACTTATGGCGCCGAATGGGGCCAATGGGGCGTGTGGTGTACTTCGTTTAGTAGTGGAACCAAGTGGTCTGAAAACATCTTTGGAATTCTGGCGCTTTATTCCATGATTTGCAGGGATAAATTGCCGTGAAAGCCGCAGTTTTGCCATCAAGTAATCCTGCATGACCCGTCAGAATACGTTACACCCCGCGAGCCCGATCCGCCTTGAACTGCGCCCGAAACGCACCAAAC
>PFKL01000139.1 GCA_002784245.1 Comamonadaceae bacterium CG_4_10_14_3_um_filter_60_75 | reverse complement strand
ATAAAAGCAATCAGGGCGCGCGGAGAAATGGTTTTGAGCATGGTGGAAGGGTGTCAATCAGGCATCGCGGCGCAGTTGCCGCAACACGCGCTGCAGTGTAGCGAGCTGCTGCCTGAAATGCGTTGTGTCGCCCGCGTAGCGCAGCGCCTCCAGCCGCAGCAACCAGTCGCGCCAGGCGGCTTGCGCGCTGGCTTGCATGGGCGCGGGGGAGGTGCGCTCCAGCAGGTCGGCCAGCTCGCGTGGGGTGCTGTTGGCACCGGGCATGTAGCCCGCGCGCTGCAGGCGGTGCCGCGCCTGCGCCAGCAAGCGCAGCCACGGGTCTTGCCGATGGCGCTCCCAGGCGCTCCAGGCGGCGCCCGCCAGACTGGCGCTGACCACGATGGCGCACAGCAGGTAAACCAGGTCTTCCCAGCTGGGCGCATCAAAGCCGATGTCTTTGAGCAAATTGAGCTGCTTGACCTGCGTGTAGTTCAGCACCCACTGGTTCCAGCGGTTGTTGGCCGCGTCCCACAGGGCGCGCAGGTTCAGCGCCATCTCGGGGCTGACGGTGCCCAGGAGCGCCTCGGCAACGATGCCACGCGGCGCTTGCAGGCGGTTGAAGCTGCCGGTGCGCCCGGGCGACACGGCGGCAGTGGGGTCGACGCGCACCCAGCCCTGGCTGGCTAGCCAGACCTCGGCCCAGGCGTGGGCATCGCTGTTGCGCACGGTCCAGAAGCCATCAAACGCGTTGACCTGGCCCCCCTGAAAACCGGTGACCACGCGCGCAGGCACACCGGCGGCGCGCAGCAGGATGACAAAGCTCGACGCCATGTGCTCGCAAAAGCCGGCTTTGCGGTCAAACCAGAATTCGTCGGCGCTGTCGCGGCCGTAGACGCCGGGCTCCAGCGTGTAGACGTAGCCGCCGCTGCGCAGGCGTTGCAACGCCTGATCGATGGCGTAGCGCCCCAGGTCTTGCCCGGGCGGGGCGCTGGCACGGATCTGCTGCGCCAGTTGCTCGGTGCGCGGGTTGTAGCCGAACGGCAGCGCCAGGTAGGGGCGCAGCTGGGCGCGGGTGAGGCCCGTGCCGTGGCTGAACTGCGGGTAGCTGATGGCGCGGTAACGTAGCAGCTCGGTCACGTTGGCGGCTTGCATCCATTGCAGTTCGCTGCTCATGCGCGCGCGGCCCTGCGGCAGCGCGGGCGCTTGCGCCGTGGCATCGAGCGTGAGTAGCCAGGGCTGCTGGTTGGGCTCCAGCGTCACCTGGTAACGCACCGCCGGGCCTTGCACCTGCAGGCCAGCGTCTTCGTCACGCATTAGCGCCACGCCGTCGGTCGGTGTCCAGCGCTGGCCGTTGAAGCTGCCCAGCACCGGGCCGCGAAAGTACAGTGCACTTTGCGCGGGCGGCGTGCCGTCAAAGGCAATGCGCATGGCGATGCTGTCGTCCAGCGCCAGGCGGGCGATGTTGCCCACCGTCATCTGCGCCGACAAGCCGCTGCGCCCGGCCATGGCGTCGGCCGGCATGCCCCACAGCGGGGCCATGCGCGGAAACAGCACAAACAAGACCACCATGATCGGCGCACCCAGCAGCGTCATGCCACCGGCGATGCGCGCGGCATGCCACAGCGGTGGCTGGCCGACCGGCATGTGCGCGTTGACCAGCGCGGTCAGCAGCCCCCACAGCGCCAGCAGCATGGCAGCAGCGGTCAGCAGCGACTGCGAATAGAAAAAGTTGGTCAGCATCAAAAAGAAGCTGAGAAAAAACACCACAAACGCGTCGCGGCGGGCGCGCAGTTCCAGCGTTTTCAGCGTTAGCAGCACGGCCACCAGCGTGACCCCAGCGTCGCGCCCGAGCAGCGTTTTGTAGGTGATCAGGGTGGCGATGACCGCCACGGCCAGCAGGCCCAGCTTCCACCAGGTGCCCGGCAGCGGTTGGCCGCGCCAGGCCAGCAGACCGCGCCACACAATGACCAGGCCACTGAGCACGCCGCACCACAGTGGCAACTGCCCCAGCAGCGGGGCCAGCACCCAGGCGATCACGGTCAGCACAAACAGCGTGTCGCGGGTGTCGCGTGGCAGGTGGCTGAGGGGATTTTTGATCATGACGGTGCGCACGGTTCAACAGGGCATCAGGCCAGCGCCAAGGCGCGCAGGCAGCGCTGCAGGTGCGCAGCGCCCACGTCGGGGGCGATCTCAGAGCCACCCAGGCGCAGGCCGTAATGCAGCCCGAGTTCGTCGGCCTGCAGCACCCAGGCGCACAGGCGGCACAGTTGCGATTCGGCATCCGACAGGCCGGTGGCATCGCGCGCCAGCCAGAGCGTGTGGTGCTGCTCGGCCACGCTGTCGCGGCTGACCAGTTCGCCGGTTTTGGCAGCTTTTTTCCAGACGATGCTTTTCAGCGCGTCGCCGCGCCGGTAGGGACGCAGGCCGTCGGGCTCGCCGCTGTGGTGCGTGGCGTGGGTCGGGCCGGGCTGCGCGTCTGCCACGCCGATCGGCAGTGTCGGGGCATGCATTTCGGGCTGTGGATAGACCAGCACCTGGGCAGCGGGCCGCCACACCGTCCAGACCCTGAAGGTACCCAGCGGAAATTGGGTGCGGGCGGTCAGTGTGGGCAGGCGGTGCAGGCCGCGCCCGGGCGGCTGCCAGGCCAGTTGCACGCGGGCGCTGGCTTGGCGCCCCACATCGGTGCAGACCCATTGCTGCACGCCCGCCAGTGCCAGCTCAATGGCGTAGCGGGGGGTCTGTCGGGTGTTCACCAGTTGCACATGAAATATGGCCTTGGCCCTTGCGTAGCATGCGGCAGGTGCTATGACTGTCATAGTAAGTCCGCGCAACGTGCCGTGCGCCACGTGCATCGCCACCAGACTGCTGCCCGCCAACAAAAAGGTCAGCAGGTAACCCAGGTTGAGCTGGTAGTTGATGGAGGCCACCAGCAGCACCAGGAGCGTGGCGCCCAGCATCAGCCCGGCGCGGCTGGGCACGATGTAGACGCTGCGCTGCGTCAGCGTCACACTGTCGGCCAGCGGCAGGCGCGCTTCAAACCAGCGTTGCAGGCGCTCGCGCGCTCGCGTCATGATCGCCATCAGGGCAGCGGCACCGCGTCGCGCATGGCAAGCACCTGCGCAATGGCACCGCGCCCGCTGTCGCCGACCGGGCTCAGGCGGTGCGCAATGGCCTGTGGCAGGATGGCGCGCACGTCGTCAGGCGCCACGTAATCGCGCCCGGACAAGAGCGCGTGCGCCTTGGCCACGCGCAGCACGGCGATCCCTGCCCGCGGGCTCAAACCTTGGGCAAACCAGCGGCCCGAGCGGGTAGCGGCCAGCAAGTCCTGCACGTAGTCCAGCAACGGGTCAGCGGCGTGCACCGCCTGCACCTGGCGCTGCAGCTGCAGCAGTTCAGCGGCGGTCAGCAGTGCGGGCAGGGCGCCCGCCAGGTCGCGCCGGTCGCGCCCGGCGAGCAGCAGTCGTTCAGAAACACGGTCGGGGTAGCCCAGCGAGATGCGCAGCAAAAAGCGGTCGAGCTGCGACTCGGGCAGCGCGTAAGTGCCCTGCTGGTCGTGCGGGTTTTGCGTGGCAATGACAAAAAACGGCGCTGGCAGGGCGCGCGTCTGGCCCTCTACCGACACCTGTTTTTCTTCCATGGCTTCAAGCAGCGCGCTCTGCGTTTTGGGGCTGGCGCGGTTGATCTCATCGGCCAGCAGTACTTGGGCAAACATCGGCCCGGGGTGAAACACGAATTCATCTTTGCGACGGTCAAAGATCGACACCCCCAGCAGGTCACTGGGCATCAGGTCCGAGGTAAATTGCACCCGTGAAAACTGCAGGCCAAAGGTCCGCGCCAGCGCGTGCGCCAAGGTCGTCTTGCCGACCCCTGGCACGTCTTCAATCAACAGGTGACCACCGGCGAGCAGGCAGGCAACGCAATCTTGTGTTTGTGCCGGTTTGCCCACGATCACCGTGTTAAGCTGTTTCACCAAAGCTGTAAGCTTTTCAGGAATGTTCATGCGCTAACCTTACCAAAATAAATGCGAGGAGACGACTGCTTATGACAATGACCGGCTACTTTACTCATCCGAGTTTTCGCAAACACGAAATTGCCCCGGGTCACCCTGAATGCCCCGAGCGCCTGGATGCGATTGACGATCGCCTGCTGATTTCTGGCCTGGACGTGGTGCTGGACCGGCGCACAGCCACCCCGGCATCGACCTCGGACATCGAATTGGCGCACGACCGCATGTACATTGCCGCCATCCGCGGCTTGAACGCCGAATTGCAGGAAGAAATTGCTGCCGGTGGCGCCGAATATCTGCCGATTGACCCCGACACCAGCATCAATATCCATACCTGGACAGCGGCGCTGCATGCAGCCGGTGCCGCTACTGACGCGGTGGATGCGGTGCTGGCCGGTGAATTCAAAACCGCTTTTTGCGCCGTGCGCCCGCCCGGACACCACGCCACCCATAACCAGGCCATGGGGTTTTGTTTTTTCAACAATGTGGCCATTGCGGCCAAGTACGCGCTGGAGCGGCACAACCTGCAGCGTGTGGCAATTGTTGACTTTGACGTGCACCACGGCAACGGTACCGAGGACATCGTCAAAGGCGACGACCGCATCCTGATGGTGAGCTTTTACCAACACCCGTTCTACCCGCTGGACTGGAAACATTCCAATGCCAAGAATCTGGTCAATTTGCCGGTGCCGGCCTACACCAAGGGCATGGATATTCGCGAGATGATCGAGGCCGCCTGGATGCCGCGCCTGGAGGAATTCAAGCCCGAGCTGATCGTTATCAGCGCCGGTTTTGACGCCCACCGCGAGGACGACATGGGACAGTTGGGCCTGGTGGAAAACGACTACGCCTGGATCACCAGCCGCATCATGGACGTGGCAAAGCGTCATGCACAGGGGCGGGTGGTGAGTTGCCTGGAGGGCGGCTACGTGATGAGTTCACTGGCGCGTAGCGTGGAGGCACACATCCGGGTCATGGCCGATGTCTGAGGTGCAGCCCGCCAACCTTGAAACCTGGTTGGCAGCACTGACGCAAAGCAGTGCGCTGATTGAACTGGCGGCGTTGGCGGGCTGCGCCGTGCTGGCCTGGCTGCTCGCCCATCTGGCAGCCAAGGCGTTTGAGGGGCGTACCGCCAACTCGATCATGTTTGGTCGGCGCGTCATTGACGGCGTGCTATTTCCGGCGCTGTGGTTGAGTTTGGCCTTTGTGGTGCGCAAGCTGATTGCGCATTCGCTGCCGTTGGCGGTATTCAAGATCGCCATTCCGGTGCTGTTGTCGTTGCTGGCGATCCGGCTGGGCGTCAAGGTGTTGCAGGCGGCGTTCAATGAGACACCGTTGATCCGCTTGCTGGAGCGCACCATTTCCTGGCTGGCCTGGTTGGCCATGGTGTTGTGGGTCAGTGGCCTGCTGCCACTGCTGATGGAAGAGCTCGACCAGATCAGCTGGACGGTGGGTGGCGCAACGCTGTCGGTGCG
>PFKL01000069.1 GCA_002784245.1 Comamonadaceae bacterium CG_4_10_14_3_um_filter_60_75 | reverse complement strand
GTGGCGCGCGCCTGCAGCTGCGGGCGAAATTCGCCGATTCGCGGCACAATCAACCAGTGAAGCGTTCCCCAGCCTGCGGCAAACAGCAGCCAGAAAAGCAGCGTGGCAGCTAGCAGCCATCGGGTCAGGACCGACCAGGTTTTGAGCAAGGTGAAAGACGGGGCAGACAAATGGTTTCAGAAAGAAGTTGAGCAAGACAAATTATGACCCGCCCACCTTTGGCCCGGCACTCGCGTTTTGCGCAGCGTGTGCATCGTCGCTATGCGCAGCAGCTGGGGCTGCTCGGCCCCGGCCTGCCGACACCGGAAAGCCTGCTAGACGCGTTTGCAGCCATCCAGCACACCGGCCAGGACACCGCCAGCGCCCTGCGCATCTTGCGCGCTTTGACGCTGGAACGTCTGCTGTGCCTGGACTGCGAGGCACAAGCCACTCTGGCACAAATCACCCAGGCGATGACCGCTCTGGCCGAATTTGCGCTGAACCAGGCACTCACCGCGGTGCTGGCCAAGCTCGACCAGGCACATGGCATGCCGCTGACCGCACAGGGGCAACGCGCGCGGCTGTGGATCATTGGCATGGGCAAACTCGGCGCGCGCGAGCTCAACGTCTCCAGCGACATTGACCTGATCTACATTTACGACGAGGACGGTGACACCGCTGGTGATGCGCAGGGGCGTGCACGCATCAGCAACCAGGAATACTTTGCCAAGGCGGTCAAGGCCATTTACAGCCTGATTGGCGATACCACCGATTACGGCTTTGTGTTTCGCGTTGACCTGGCGCTGCGACCCAACGGCAACTCGGGGCCAGCGGCCGTGTCGCTGGATGCGCTGGAAGAATACCTGCACGTACAGGGCCGTGAATGGGAGCGCTTTGCCTGGCTCAAGAGCCGCGTGGTGGCACCCTGGTCGAGCGTGGCCGACGGTTCGGTGCTGGCACTGCGCAAGGTGGTCATGCCGTTTGTCTTCCGGCGCTACCTCGACTACAGCGTGTTTGAGTCACTGCGCCTGCTGCACCGGCAGATCCGCGACCACGCCAGCAAACGCAGCGCTGGCCGGCCCGAGCGCGCCAACGACGTCAAGCTCTCGCGCGGCGGTATCCGCGAGATTGAGTTCATCGTGCAACTGCTGCAGGTGGTGCGCGGCGGCCAGTTTCCTGAATTGCGTACCCGCCCCACGCTCAGCGCCCTGCCGCGCCTGGTCAAGGCCAACCTGATGTCGGCCGAAAAAGCCGACGCGCTGGCCTGCGCCTATGAATTCCTGCGCCGGGTAGAGCACCGCATCCAGTACCTGGACGACCAGCAAACGCATATTTTGCCGACGCAAGACACCGACCTGGCCTGGATCGCCAGCACCCTCGGTCTGGACTCAACGGCGCAGTTGCTCAAGCAGCTCGACGCCCACCGCGAGCTGGTGGCCCAAGAATTTGACACCTTGCTCGGCGGCGCAGAGCCCGACTGCAAAGGCTGCCAGAGCGCGCAACCAGCCGACGCCAGCAACTGTATTGCCGACCTGCTGCCAAGTTTGGACGAAGCGTTTCGCCAGCGGCTACAAGCCTGGACCAACCACCCGCGGGTCAACGCCTTGCGTGACGAATCGCGCCAGCGGCTGTTGCGCCTGCTCTCGCGCACAGCGCAATGGGTGAGCGAGGCGCGCGTCACCGAAGCGGCGGCGGTTGGCCTGGTCGACTGGATGGAGCCGCTGCTGCGCCGCGAAAGCTATCTGGCACTGCTGCTGGAGCGCCCCAACGTGCACGAACGCCTGCTCAAACTGCTGGGCGCGGCGCGCTGGCCGGCGCGCTACCTGCTGCTGCACCCGGGCGTCATCGACGAACTCGCAGCCTTCAACATGCTCGACGAACGCTTTGACGCCAGCGCTTTTGAAGCCGAACTGGAACACCGGCGCAGCGCACTGCGCGCCGCCGACGAAGACGACGACGAAACGCTGCTGAACCTGCTGCGCCGCGCGCACCATGCCGAGGTGTTTCGCACGCTGGCGCGCGACATTGAGGGCAAGCTCTCGGTGGAACAAGTGGCCGACGATTTGAGCGCGCTGGCCGACGCGGTGCTGCGCGTCACCACTCGTTGGTGCTGGAGCCGCCTGAAAAAGACGCATCGCGTGCACCCTCAGTTTGGCATCATTGCCTACGGCAAACTCGGTGGCAAAGAGCTGGGTTACGGCAGCGACCTTGACATTGTTTTTGTCTTTGACGACGACGACGAGCGCGCCCCCGAGGTCTACGCCAACCTGGTACGAAAACTCATCAACTGGCTCACCGTCAAGACCGGTGAGGGCGACCTGTATGAGATCGATACCGCGCTGCGACCCAATGGCAACGCCGGGCTGTTGATCACCAGTTTTGCCTCCTACGCCAACTACCAGCAGCAACGCGGCTCCAACACCGCCTGGACCTGGGAACACCAGGCCATCACCCGGGCGCGCTGCGTGCTCGGCGACGCCGATCTGTACCGGCGCTTTGACGCAGTGCGCACCGCCGTTTTGACCGCCGAGCGCGACATCACAGACCTGCGGGTCCAGATCGTCGCCATGCGCGAACGCGTGACCAGCGCCAAAGTTGTCAAGGCCGAACGGTTCGACATCAAGTACAGCACCGGCGGCATGATGGACGCCGAATTTGTCATGCAGTTTCTGGTGCTGGCTTATTCGCGCACGCACGCAGAACTGCTGGCCAACGCCGGCAATATTGCGCTGCTGGAACGCGCCGAAGTGCTGGGGCTGCTGCCCGCAGGCGTCGGCCA
Organism: Comamonadaceae bacterium CG_4_10_14_3_um_filter_60_75; assembly: GCA_002784245.1. Lineage (GTDB taxonomy): Bacteria > Pseudomonadota > Gammaproteobacteria > Burkholderiales > Burkholderiaceae_C > Rhodoferax. Next base: position 2,420 of record PFKL01000069.1, on the reverse strand, counting down.
CCAGGCAGCCAGCGCCTACCGCACCCTGCGCCAGGTGCAACACCGCGCCCGGCTCAACGAAGCATCGGCGCAGTTTGCGGCAGACGAACTTGCCACCGAGCGGCAAGCCATCCGCAGCCTGTGGCAAACTGTTTTTTCATCCTGACCCAGTCCCTTCGCGTTTCAATATGACCCTACCCAAATTTTTATCCTTACCTGTGTTGTTGTCCGCCAGCGTGCTCTTGCTGGGTGCTTGCAGCAACAATGTCGGCGACCCACATCCTGACAAGCTGATGACCAAGCGCGTGGTCATCTTCAAGAAATTCACCAAAGCGCTCGAACCGATGGGCTTGGTGGCGCGTGACCGGCGCGACTATGTGAAAGCCGAGTTTGTCGAGCAGGCGCAAGCGCTCAAAGACCTGTCAACGCAACCCTGGGTGTATTTTTCAGCCGATGGCAACTACGCGCCCAGCCGCGCCAAACCCGAAATCTGGCTACAGCCCGACGTGTTCAAAAGCAGCAAAGAACGCTATCTGGCGGCGGTAGACAAGCTGGCGCAGGTGGCTGGCAGCGCCGATAGGCCAGCCATCAACGCGGCAGTCGACGAAGTGCAAAAGAGCTGCAAAAACTGCCATGACCAGTTCCGCAGCGAAACGGCACGCAGCCAGTAGCCGTCTTCAGGGCAGCGCCTGCAGCCAGCGCGCGGCAAAGTCCTGCGCGCTCAAGGCCTTGTCAAACAGATATCCCTGGCCCAACTCGACTCCCAGCTTGGCCAGATGTTGGCGTTGCGTTTCTTCCTCAATGCCTTCGGCCACCAGTGTGTGGCCCAGGTTGTGCGCCATGTCGACGATGGTGTGCACCAGCACCGCATCGTTTTCATTGACCAGTATGCCCTGCACAAAACCCCGGTCAATCTTGATGACTGACACCGGCAATTGCCGCAAATAGGCCAGGCTCGAATAGCCGGTACCAAAGTCGTCGATCGCCACCGAAACGCCCAATTGCTGCAACTGGCGCAAGAGTTCAAGCTGCTCGGGCGTGTGGTTGAGTAGCGCGTCTTCGGTGATTTCAAGTTCAAGCGCGCTCGCGCTGACCCGGTAATGATCGAGCCGGGCCTGCAAGTCCTCCAGCATGCCAGCGCGCTGCAAATCGGCCACATTCTGGTTCACCGCCAGGCGCCACCCGGCTTGCCAGCAGCCAGCCGCCACCCACGCACCAAGCTGGCGCAGCGCCTCTTGCATGACCCAGTTGTCCAGCGCCACCAGCAAACCGGCTTGTTCAGCGATAGCAATGAACTCACCAGGCAGCACCAGCCCGCGCTCTGGGTGCTGCCAGCGCACCAGCGCCTCAGCGCCAACCAGCGCACCATCGTGCAAGCGCAACTTGGGCTGAAAGAACACCCGCAGCTGCTGCTGTTCAATGGCTTGCGCCAGATCGTTGCGAACGGCAAAACTCTGGTCGTTGGCCTGACTCAGTTCGGGGCGGTAGACGGCAAAACGATTGCGACCGCCGATTTTGGCGTCGTACATGGCCAGGTCAGCGCTGCGCAGCAACAAGTCGGGCGTGGTGCCGTCCTGCGGAAAAAGTGCCAACCCGACGCTGGACATGGGATGGTAAACCAGCGCGTCTTGCAGCTGCACCGGCGCGCGCACCTTGTCGAGTAAATTCTCGATCACAGCGCGCGCGCCCTTGGCGTCGGTATCTGGCAACAGCACGACAAATTCGTCGCCACCAATGCGCGCTACGGTGTCTTCGGTACGCACGCTCTGCTGCAAACGCCGCGCCACCTCCTGCAGCAACGCGTCGCCCACCTGGTGCCCGAGCGTGTCGTTAACTTCCTTGAAACGATCAAGATCGACAAACAACAAAGCAAAGGACTTGCCGTGGCGCTGCGACGCCGCCATCAACTGCGCCAGCCGGTCATTGAACAAGGCGCGGTTGGGCAGCCCGGTGAGGGTGTCGTACGACGCCTGGTGTACCAGCGCCAATTTGGCGTTGTGCAGTTGCGTCACGTCGGACTGCGTAGCCATGTAGTTCAGCACCGCGCCGTCGGCATCACGTACCGCATTGATACTGGACCAGACCGTGTAGAAGCTGCCGTCAGCGCGGCGGTTATTGATCTCACCAGACCAAGCGCCGTCACGGTCAATGGCCTGCCACATGGCTTGATAGAACGCTGCATCATGCCGCCCCGACTTCAACACATTGGCCTTTTGTCCCATCACCGTGGTGGCTGAAAAACCGGTCTGGCGGGTAAAGGCCGGATTGACCCGCAGGATACGGGTATCTGCGTCGGTGACGATAACGGCTTCAGCCGAGTTCTGAAACACCGCCTCGCTGAGCAACAGCTGGCGCTGCTGGTCTTTCAGGGCGCTGATATTGGTCGATATCCCTCCCACCCCATAGACGTGACCCGCGGCATCACGCAGCGGGAATTTGCG
>PFKL01000070.1 GCA_002784245.1 Comamonadaceae bacterium CG_4_10_14_3_um_filter_60_75 | reverse complement strand
GATAGTGCGGATTCCCGTGTGAAAGTAGGTCATCGTCAGGCTTCCATTACCCCAGCCTAAACGCCCAATCTCTTGATTGGGCGTTTTCTTTTATGGCTTACCCTGAAGGGTTTTTCCAATCAGGTCCTCGGCTTCCTGTTCGTCTATCGATTCCAGCGCAGTGATCCAACCCGCCTCTCGCGTCTGAATCGTGTCGAGGAATGTTTGCAGTGTTTCATCTGCTTTTGCGATCTGCCTGAACCGATCAAAACCGTTCTCCAAGAAGGTTTGAAGGTCGCTCAAACCTGCTAACTCAGCGGGGTGACGCATCATTTTGAGGAGTAGCCGCAGGCTTCTGCGTCGCGTGAGTTCACCCAGTTTCCGACCGATACTCAAAACGGTGTCGAGCTGCCATTGGCGCTGTTGTGGGCAGTTGAGCGCGCGCCAGGCGCGGTAGTATCGAATGGCTCGCGAAGGTGCCTGTTCACGTTGCCATTGTCGAGCCATGGCAAGGTCCAATGTCTCGGTTATTTGGTGCAGTCTTGCCAAAGCCACTGTAGTTGCAATGACGGGTTGCGGAAACGCCATTTCGATCGCGCCTGCAATCTTGGCAAATTGGCGATCACGTTGGTCGTAGTCGCGCTCGCTGTAAAGTTCGGTCATAAAAAATTGCGCACAACCGCTGTAGGTAGGTGAGTTCAACAGGTCGTGATAGGTTGCTGCAAAGCGCTTCGCTTGCAGTGTCTTGATGTCATGAAGGGCGCGTGACAACTCGACTGATTGCGCTGCCTCTGCACGCAGCTCTTCAACCGAGCCTATGGCCTGACGTATTTGTGTTGATGCGGCTTCCATTCGAACTTGGCCTGAGCTGGAGTTTAAGATTTGAATCGTGGTAAATTTGCTGCAATGCACAAATTTTGCAGGGTCTTATGGTGTCTAGAGGTTTCAACCTAGGGATAACCCTTATATTAGCGGCATGTTTATGACCAATAAAGACGCTCCGATCGTTGGTGGTACAAAGCCCACCATTGCTGATGGGAAGGATCGCGCAAGCGCATTGTCTCTTCCTGCCGTACGCAAGCCTGACCTGATGGTGCCGATCCGTTCGCTCGGGGTCAATCACCGCAGCAGGATCGGACAACACTTGAAGGCGCTTAACGCACATGATCGTTATTTTCGGTTTGGTTTCCCTGCCAACGATGAGCAGATTCAGCATTATGTTGACCACCTCAACTTCGACCGTGATGAGATATTTGGCATTTACAACCGGCATCTACAACTGATTGCCATGGCCCATTTGGCGTATTCAAACAGCGTTCACAAGGACGCCAGTGCCGAATTCGGTGTTTCGGTGTTGGAGCATGTTCGTGGTCGCGGCTACGGCGCACGCTTGTTTGACCGTGCCATGATGCACGCGCGCAACGAAGGCGTGCGTTCCATGTATGTTCATGTGCTCAGCGAAAACGCTGCCATGCTCAAAATCGCCCGCAATGCGGGCGCCAAGGTAGAGCGCGATGGGTCAGAGTCAGAGGGGCGCCTGATCCTGCCGCCAGCAACCCTCGATTCCCGTGTATCCGAGCTCGTTGAGGAGCAGATGGCACAAGCCAATTACCAGATCAAGGCGCAGGCCAAGTTCATTCGCAAGACGATTGACGCTATTCGCAGCGTATGGCAGCCAGGCATGGCGGACCGGCGTTCTCGTGCTCGTGACCAAGCCAAGACCTGACCGTCAGGGAAATCCGCTATCCTTGTGGCGTGTTCAACAACTGCATGTCCTGCGTCTGAGGCTGTGTCCGACCCTTACACCACGCGTCCTGAACGAGAAGATACCCGTACATTTCTGCAGAAAATCGCCGAGTTCATCCACCCCGGCCCTGACTCCACCGATGAATTGATCGAGACTCTGGCTGAGGCCGAGCAAAACCAGCTCATTGGTGCTGATTCGCGCAAGATGCTTGAAGGCGTGATCCGCATGGCCGACATGACGGCAGGTGACGTCATGGTCCCTACGACCCGCATGGAACTGGTCAATATCGGTGATCCCTACGACGAAATCATGTACGGCGTGATCGACACTGCGCACTCGCGTTTTCCGGTGTTTGAGGGCGAGCGCGAGAACATCATTGGCATCCTGATGGCCAAAGACCTGCTCAAGCTACAGCGCGCACCTGAACTCAACATCCGCGCACTGCTGCGACCGGCTGTGTTTGTTCCTGAAAGCAAAGGTCTGAATGATCTGTTGCGCGACTTTCAGAGCAATCACAACCACCTGGCCATTGTCATTGATGAATTTGGTCGAGTCGCAGGGCTAGTCACGATTGAAGACGTATTGGAAGAAATCGTCGGCGAGATTGAGGACGAATTCGACATTGCCGAAGATGACGGGGATATCTTTGGGCTGGCTGACCGGACCTACCGCGTCAGCGGTAACACCCTGATCGAGCGTGTTGAACATGCCTTCGGCGTCACTCTCGACAGCACCGATCCTGAAGATGAGTTTGAAACCATTGGTGGCTTGATTGCGCACGAGATGGGTCATGTGCCCAAGCGGGGTGAACACCATGTGATGGCTGGCTTGGACTTTGCCGTACTACATACCAAGGGCGGTGCAGTCAAGTGGTTCAAGGTGTCTCCGGTGACGGATGCGACCGTTTAGCCTGGCGGACGCTGGCGTCACAGCCCGCGGCTACAACCCTCATTGTCTGCTACTGGCCTGTCTTGCTCTTATTGCCGGTGGCCTTCACGCAGCCAGCTTGGCTTGGCCATTGCCATCGCTTGAATTGCTGAGTATTACTGCGTTGCAGCGCGGGCAGCCGTTGTGGTGGCTGCAACTTTTGTCGATGGCCGCACTGGTGAGCCTGCTGATGCGTTCGCACAGCGCAAAGGAAGCCGCTTGGCTGGGTTGGCTGTTTGCGCTGGCGTGGCTGTCGCTGACCTTTGGCTGGCTCTATACCTCCATGTATGTGTACGGCGGCCTGAACGCCACCCTGGCCGTGTTGGCGGTTTTGGCGCTGGCCGCAGTGCTGGGGTTGTATTACGCTGCAGCTTGTTGGTTTTTTTGGCCTCTAGCCCTTGCACAGAAGCCGCAAGCAGCTATTATTTTTGCATCGCTTTGGTTGCTCGCCGAACTGGCTCGCGGCCAATGGTTGACCGGTTTTGGTTGGGGTTCGGCGGCCTACGCCCACGTCGATGGTCCGCTGCAGAACCTTGTGGTGTGGTTGGGGGCCTATGGTGCAGGTTGGGTTGCAGCGGCGCTGGCTGCGCTGCTGGCCATGGCTTTTCGTCCGACGCGTTGGCTTGGCCGGGCCGTTGCGGTCGTCGGTGGTGTGCTGGTCTTGCTGCTGGCACCAATGCTGCTGCCCTGGCCTGCGGGTGCCATGCAAGGCACCTTGAAGGTAACCCTGCTGCAAGGCAACATCGCCCAGGAAGAAAAGTTTGAGCCTGCCACGGGTGTACTGCACGCGCTGCGCTGGTATGGCGAGCAGTTGCGTGTGGCTCAAGGTGATTTGGTCATCACCCCGGAAACTGCTTTGGCCGTACTGCCTGAGCAGTTGCCAGAGGGCTATTGGTCGGCTGTGCAACAACGGTTTAGCCAGGGCAGACAAGCAGCGCTGGTAGGCCTCCCGCTGGGCAGCTACGCGCGCGGCTACACCAACTCGGTGACGGGGTTCAAGCCAGACCAGTCTGCGCCCTGGCGCTACGACAAGCACCATCTGGTGCCCTTTGGCGAATTTATTCCACCCCTGTTTCGCTGGTTCACCAATCTGATGCGTATTCCACTGGGCGACTTTAACCGCGGTGCACTGCCGCAGCCCACGTTTGACTGGCAAGACCAGCGCCTGGCAGTCAGCATTTGCTACGAAAACCTGTTCAGTGAAGAGATGGCCACCCAGTTTGTCGACACGGCCAGAGCCCCGACCATCCTGGTCAATATCAGCAACCTGGGCTGGTTTGGCGAGCACCTGGCGATGGATCAGCATTTGCAAATTGCACGCATGCGTGCACTTGAATTTGGCCGACCGTTTTTGCTGGCAACCAATACCGGGCAGACCGCCATCGTCAACCACCGTGGCGTCGTGACACACCAGCTTGTGGCGCACACGGCGGCCGTTTTGACTGGTGAGGTGCAGGGACGCAGCGGTGTAACGCCCTACGCTTATTGGGCGGCGCGCTGGGGGCAATGGCCGTTGTGGTTGTTCGCCTTGCTGGTGGTCGGGTTGGCGGCCCTGCACCGTCAGCGCAGCCGCTAAAAGCGCCAGGTCAAAGCACGGCGTGCAGCCCGTAAAATCGCCACATTGCCCGCGTCAGCGGTGCACTTTCCCAACCATCTGACCGATCCCGGTCCCACGCAAGACCCTATGTTGACCTTTCAGCAAATCATTTTGAAACTGCAGTCCTATTGGGATGCCCAGGGCTGCGCACTGTTGCAGCCTTATGACATGGAGGTCGGCGCTGGAACATCGCATACAGCGACGTTTTTAAGAGCGCTTGGGCCGGAACCCTGGAAAGCCGCCTATGTGCAGCCGAGCCGCCGCCCCAAGGATGGCCGGTACGGCGAAAACCCCAACCGCCTGCAACACTACTACCAGTACCAGGTGGTCTTGAAACCGGCCCCGAGCAACATTCTGGAGCTGTACCTGGGCTCACTTGAAGCCCTCGGCTTTGACTTGAAAAAGAACGACATCCGCTTTGTCGAAGACGACTGGGAAAACCCCACGCTCGGCGCCTGGGGCCTGGGCTGGGAGGTGTGGCTCAACGGCATGGAAGTGACCCAGTTCACCTATTTTCAGCAGGTGGGCGGCATCGACTGCAAGCCCATCACCGGCGAGATCACCTATGGCCTGGAGCGCCTGGCCATGTACCTGCAAGGCGTCGACAATGTCTACAACCTACTCTGGACCGAAAGCGCTGACGGCGCCCGGCTCACCTACGGTGACGTCTACAAGCAAAACGAGGTCGAGCAATCCACCTACAATTTTGAGCACAGCGACGCCGATTTCTTGTTCACGGCATTTGCCGCGCACGAAAAGCAGGCCAAGCACTTGATGGATGTGCAGCTGGCCTTGCCCGCCTATGAGCAGGTGCTCAAATGCGCGCACAGCTTTAACCTGCTTGATGCCCGTGGTGCCATCAGCGTGACCGAGCGTGCCGCCTACATTGGCCGTATCCGCAACCTGGCGCGTGGTGTGGCGCAAAGCTATTTTGATTCCAGAGCGCGCCTGGGTTTTCCGATGGCACCGCGCGAGTGGGTTGCTGAAATGACGAAGAAAGCCGCTTGACCATGACAACCCAAAATCTCCTCGTTGAACTGTTTGTTGAAGAACTGCCGCCCAAGGCACTGAAAAAATTGGGCGAGGTTTTTGCTGCTGCCTTGGCTGATCAACTGCGCAGCCTGGGGCTTGCTGCTGCCGACTCGGTGGTGACATCGTTTGCCTCGCCGCGCCGCCTGGCCGCGCATATCACCCGGGTGGCAGCCAAAGCGGCTGACCGGGCGGTGCAGCAAAAGCTGATGCCCGTCAGTGTGGGTCTGGATGCCAGCGGTCTGGCCACACCGGCGCTGCTCAAAAAACTGCAGGCGCTTGGCGCGGACGTGTCCGACCCGGTATTCGCTGTAGCTGCTTTGCGCAAAGCGCCCGATGGTAAGAACGAAGCGCTGTTTTACGACAGTCTGGTTGGCGGTGCCACGCTAGATGTGGGCCTGCAGCAGGCGCTGGAAGCGGCATTGACCAAACTGCCGATTCCCAAGATGATGAGCTACCAGCTGGAGACCGAGTGTGAGTTGCCGGGCTGGTCCAGTGTCAACTTTGTCCGCCCGGCGCATGGCCTGATCGCTTTGCATGGCAGTGCGGTCGTGCCTATCAAAGTGCTGGGGCTGACCGCGGGCAACACCACGCAGGGACACCGGTTTGAAGCGCTGAAGTCGCCGGTCGAGATTGCCGATGCCGACAGTTACGCGCAAACCCTGCTGCGTGATGGTGCGGTGATGGCCAGCTTCAATGACCGACGCTTTGCCATCGTGCAGCAGCTTGCTCAGGCGGCTGCACGCTTGGGCCCGGGCTTTGAGGTGCTAATGGATGAAGCCTTGCTCGATGAAGTGACGGCGCTGGTCGAGCGTCCCAATGTGTTGACCTGCGCGTTTGAGGAGCAGTTTCTTGAAGTGCCGCAAGAGTGCCTGATCCTGACCATGAAGGCTAACCAGAAGTACTTTCCGTTGCTGGACGCCGTGGGCAAGTTGACCAACCGGTTTCTGGTGGTCAGCAACATTGCGCCACTTGACACCAGCCTGGTCATTGGTGGCAACGAACGCGTGGTGCGCCCACGCCTGGCCGATGCCAAATTCTTCTTTGACCAGGATCGCAAGAAAACATTGGCTTCGCGCGTGGCCGGGCTGGACAAAGTGGTCTACCACAACAAGCTGGGCACCCAGGGTGAGCGCAGCCTACGCGTGTGCGCCATTGCCAAGGCCATCGCAGCACAGCTGGGCGATGCGGCGCTGGTGGCGCAAGCCGCTCAGGCGGCGCAACTGGCCAAGACCGATTTGCTGACCGACATGGTGGGCGAGTTCCCCGAGCTGCAAGGCATCATGGGCGGCTATTACGCCTTGAACGACGGCTTGAGCGTCGAGGTAGCCCAGGCGATTGAAGACCACTACAAGCCACGCTTTGCTGGTGACGATCTGCCGCGCAATCAGGTCGGCGTGGTCGTCGCGCTGGCCGACAAGCTCGAAACCCTGGTCGGCATGTTTGGCATTGGCAACCTGCCCAGCGGTGACAAAGACCCGTTTGCCCTGCGCCGCCATGCGCTGGGGGTGATCCGTATGCTGATTGAGAAAGACCTGCCGTTGAACTTGGGCGAACTCATCTCTGTCGCTACGCCGGTCTTTGGCAGCTTGATTGCCGACCCCGCTGCGGCGTTGACTGATTTTGTTTTTGAGCGACTGGCCGGCTCCCTGCGCGAGCAAGGCTACAGCGCCCTTGAAGTGGATGCCGTGCTGGCCCTGCGACCGCAGCGCCTGGGTGATGTACCCCGGCGTCTGGTGGCGGTACGCGCTTTTGCCGCTTTGCCAGAGGCCCCGGCGTTGGCGGCTGCCAACAAGCGCATCAGCAATATTTTGAAGAAGGCTGATGTTGCTGATGTAGCCGACGCCCATGTTAGCGCTGTCTTGCTCAAGGAACCAGCGGAACAGGCGCTGCACGCAGCCGTGCAAGACATCACCCCACGTGCCATGGCCCAGTTTGACGCCATGAGTTACGCTGCCTCTCTGCAAACGCTGGCAGCCTTGCGCGCGCCGGTTGACGCGTTCTTTGAAGGCGTGATGGTCAACGCCCCCGAGACCGATCTGCGCCTGAACCGCCTTGGATTGCTCAAGGCCCTGCATGCCGCCATGAACCGCGTCGCTGACCTGTCGCGCCTGGCGGCCTGACACATTGGAAGGCGCGTCATGACACCCATCAAGCTGATCATTCTGGACCGTGACGGCACCATCAACCACGATAGTACCGATTTCATCAAGTCGGCCGATGAATGGGTGCCGCTGCCCGGCGCGCTGGAAGCCATCGCCCGCCTGAACCATGCCGGCTGGCATGTGGTGCTGGCTTCCAACCAGTCTGGGCTGGGGCGCGGCCTGTTTGAAGTGTCTGACCTCAACGCCATTCACGCCAAGATGCACCAGCGATTGCAGGCGGTTGGCGGGCGCATTGACGCGGTATTTTTTTGTCCGCACACGCCCGATGACGCCTGCCAGTGTCGCAAGCCGTCGTCCGGCTTGTTTGAGCAGATTGCCGATCGTTACGCCATGGACCTCCAAGGTGTGCCGGTGGTTGGGGATTCCGAGCGCGATCTGCTGGCCGGTGTGGCTGTTGGCTGCGAGCCGCATCTGGTGCTGACTGGCAAAGCGCAGGCGCTGCGTGGGCGCAGCTTGCCGACGACTTTTCCGTCGCCCACCCTGGTGCACGAAGATTTGTCGTCCTTTGCCGACTTCCTGTTGACCCGTGAAGCCGAGGCGGCGTGATCCGGCTGTGAGTCCGGTGCGATTTGCCTGAAGTGCGTCAAATGTTAATGATTCGTTCGGTCTTGCACTTTGCCTGGATGGCCATCACCGTCGTCCCCTGGACCTTGGCTGTCTTGCTGGTGTCATTCGTGGTTTCACGCAGCACCGCCTGGTGGGTTGCTGTCAACTGGTTTCGGGTGGTGATGTGGGGCACGCGCGTCATTTTGGGTGTGCGCATGGAAGTGCAAGGCATGGACAACCTGCCTGTGGGGCGTGCCAGTGCGGCGGTGCTGCTATGTAATCACCAATCCACGCTGGAGACGTTGTGGCTGCCCACGTTGATGTCACACCCGCTGGCCTTTGTGTTCAAGCGTGAATTGTTGAAGATTCCATTTTTTGGCTGGTCGATGGCGCGGCTTGACATGATTCACATCAACCGCGAATCGCGCACCGCGGCGATGAAGCATGTGATCGAGCAAGGCCGGCGCCTGCTCTCGCATGGCACCTGGGTCATCATGTTCCCCGAGGGCACACGCATGCCACGTGGTCAATCGGGTACCTACCAGACCGCTGGCACACGGCTGGCGGTGGAAAGCGGCGCGCCGGTGGTGCCGATCGCGGTTGCGACTGCACGTGTCTGGCCGAAAGATCACTTCCTCAAGACACCGGGCGTTGTGCGCGTGTCGGTCGGCCCGCCCATGCCGAGCGTCGGGCGTGACCCGAAAGCGCTGATGCGTGAAGCGCAGGCCTGGATCGAGGCCGAGCTGCGCCGCATCGATCCCGAGGCTTACGTCTGAGTTGCATCGCTACAAACATGTTTCCCCTGCTCCGCTTTACGCTTGACTTATTTGAACAAAAACTGCTTCTAGCCCCCGTCAATCAAGCGCAAAAAGCTCCTTTTAGTGAAGCAAATTTCGCGCCGACTGCGGTAGTTCAAACCACCTTCCAACACCCTCTTGCCAACCAGCAGATTCGCTTCGGTGACGCTTTGGTGGCCTATGAGTTCAAGCGCAGCAAGCGCCGCACCATTGGTTTTGGCGTCGGCCCCAACGGGCTGGAGGTGCGCGCACCAAAGTGGGTCGCCCTGCGCGACGTTGACGCGGTGCTCAGGGCGAAAGAGACCTGGATTCTGCGCAAATTGCAGGAAGCACAAGAGCGCCACCAGCGGCTGGCCAGTCAGGTGATTGACTGGCGCGATGGCACGACGCTGCCGTATCTCGGCCAGACCTTGACCGTTGTCCTGGATGGCGGGCACGGTGGGGCTGTGGGCGGGGCTGAACTTCTGACCGACAACCCGGCAGCGCCGGTCTTGCGCATCAGCTTGCCGCACCACGCCAGCGCGGCGCAAATCCGCGACCGTGTTCAGGCTTGGTTGATGCGCCAGGCCAGGTTGATTTTTCAGCAGCGCCTCAATCACTTTGCGCCGCAACTGGGTGTGCAGTGGACCAAATTGAGTCTGAGCAACGCCGCCACCCGCTGGGGCAGCGCCCGCAGCGACGGCGCGATCCGCCTGAACTGGCGCTTGCTGCATTTCAATATGCCGGTCCTCGACTATGTGGTGGTGCACGAGCTCAGCCATCTGCGGGTGATGGACCACAGCCCTGGATTTTGGGAGACGGTGGGCACCGTGGTGCCCGATTACGCCGCCTTGCGTCAACACCTGAAAGCCGAACTCACCCCCCATTGGGGCTGAGTTGCACAACGCGTGCCCACTGCAGACAGAATGGTGTAGGCTTGGCTGGCTAAAATTTGTAACGATGTGTCACAAAGCAGAGCCCTTCTTCCGATGGTTGATCGCCACTTTTTTGATCGCTTTGTTGGCTGCTTGCGCCGCTCCAAAATACACCGTGGATGACGGGCGCCAGGTAGATGAGACCTTGCTGGGCCATATCCGCAGTTATGGCCAGGGTGAACAGGCGCTGCGACCCGCCATCGCCCGCACCGCAGCGCTGCACGACACCGAATGTGACACCCAGTGGGAATTGCCTTTCTCGGTCGCCAGCAGTGATGACTGGAGTGACGACGACCGCGTGGCTTGGGTGCGCGCGCTTGGGGTAGATGAGCGGCTGACGGTGGTCGCCGTAGTGCCCGACAGCCCGGTGCAGCTGGGCGACAAAATTTACGGCATTGACGGTTACAGCAAGGACAACGCTGAAAAAATGTTGCTCGAATTGGCCGATCGGCGCGACACGGGTCGGCCTTTCAAACTCAAGCTCGCCTCAGGCAAAGTGGCTCAGATAGAACCCTTCAAGGTCTGCCGTGGCTACGCCCGTCTGGCGCCGCCCAACAGCCCGCAAACGCAAGACTACCATTGGTTGCTCAGCGTGCACCCGCTGGAAATTACCCAGGTAGCGCTCACCGACGATGAGGCGCTATGGACGGTGTTGTGGACGCAGGGTTTGTCCGAAGAGGGCGGCGCGCGCATGAAGACCTACCACTATGGCACCAAGATTGCCGGCACGCTCTACAACATCTTCACCATCGCGTCGGGGATCAAGGGGGCGGCCATGGCGGCCGATGCCGCCATTTCTGCCGCACAAACAGCAGCAACCACAGTGGCCTCGGAGATCATCAAAAAGCAATTGATCGATCAGGCAAGCGCGGCGGCGGCCTCGCGCATGCGCGACGAGGTCTTGGGGGCAGCACGCAAGCTGACGCAGCAGCAGGTCATGGGTGCGATGCAGGCCTCGGCGGCCAACCGGGGGGCTCTGATGGGGGTGGCGTGGGTGGCTTCAACCGTGTTTGAACAGGCCGACGCCTGGGCCTATGCCCGACTGGAACAACTACACGCCGACCCGTTGGCAGGCTTTCGTCTGCATCAGAAGTTGATCGAAAAAGGCTTGGTCAGCAACGCCATGGTGTTGGACCCGGACCGCATGGCTGCACTCGACAAAGTAGCCCAGGGAAAAGGGCGTGGCGAAGACGTGGTGGCCATTTTGCAAGGCATCAAGCCGCAAGAACTGATCGAGGCATTGGCTGAGATGCCCGTTGCGTCGGCAAACAACGGTTTTTCTTATGACGACCCGGTCGACATGGCCAACAGCACCCAGCCCTTTGCCCGGGGCTTGATCGACGGCATGCTGGGTATGCCAGTCGCATCGCGCGAGTAAAGGAGCGAATTTTGAGAACCAGGTTTGGATTTTGGATGGCTACTTTGGCCAGCTGCGGGGTGCTTGTCGCCGCAGTCAACGCGCAGCCAGCGGAGCCTGCTGCAGAACCGTCTGCGACGGCTGCTGCCACAGCGCCGGTAGCCGCCACCTCGCAGCCTGCGCCAGCGGTGGACCCCGTGGCTGGCGTTTCTGTCTCGGTAACGGTTGCCCCGGTGGCCGCCGCCACGCCCGCCGCTGCGTCGCTTGTGGGTTGTCGGTCGGTCACAGACAAGGCCATGGCAGCAGATTTGGCAGCCGTGACGGCGCAGTCCAAAAAAAACGATCTGGCAGAACAGTCCCGGCTGTTCAATGAAGCCGTGTCTCTCTGGACGCAGGCGCAAACACAGTGCAGCGGTCACGCCAAGGACCGCGCCAAGCGCAACCGGGACGATGACTTGCAGATGCTCGATCGCGTGCTAGAGCAACTGGACTCCGGCCCCCAATGCGCTACTGCGCACAAAGACGCGGGTTCCTTGCAGGACATCGCCAAACAAGCGTTGACCGAGCGCCGCTGGATCGAGGCGGCGGCTTTGTTTCGCAAAGCCGAGAGTATGTGGGACTACGCTGCTGAACGATGCACCGGTAGCCAGCAAGAAGTCGCCAATCGCCGTCGCGAACAGTCGGCCCAGGATGGGCACAACGCCCAGTATTGCGCCCCGCTGTTCGAGAAAGCGCGTGAACGAACGCAAAAATTGCGCGGTGCAGCGGCGACGCTGTCCAAAAATGACAAACACGATGCCCAGATGGTGGCCGAGACGCTGTGGCGTGACGCGTTGGCGCAGTGTCGCGGTGCAGCGGTTCAGGAGATCGCCGCCAACAACGCCAATGCGTTGGCACGCGAGCGTGGCACACCCTGGGTGCCGCGTATGGCACCGGTTGAAAGTGCTGGACTGCAGGCCGATGCGAGCGGCGTAGCCACCTCGAAACCTGTGATCTCTGCCCTGGCCCCACCCGCGGCCGACGTACCGGCGCTTGTGCCTGCAGACAAGGGTGCTGCGCGTTCATTTGCCAGCGTTGCCGTACAAGCGCCCTCGACGGTTGCTGCACCCATGGCTGCGACGTTGGTGCCGCAAACCAAAGCCATGCCAAACCTGCCTCCTGAGCCTACCGCCGAGCAGCCCGGTGACGTGACTGCTGGTGACACCCGCTTTGTTGGCAGGTTTTACCGCGATGCGAACGCCACGACGATCTCTGGTTCAGGCACGATCACCTGGGCCTCTGGCGACGTGTTTGAGGGCACGATGGTTCGCGGCAAGCGTCAGGGCCAGGGCACGATCAAGTGGGCCAATGGCCAGCACTACACAGGTGACTGGGCGCAAGACAGGCCCACCGGCCATGGCAAGATGCGTTTTGCCAATGGAAATGATTACGACGGTGTGCTGGTTGATGGTGTTCCGAACGGACCAGGCCGGATGCACTACGCGTCTGGCGACACATTTGAAGGCCAGTTCAAGGGCGGCGAACCCGATCAAACCGGGATTTATGTCTGGCGCAATGGTCAGCGCTACGAGGGGCCGTGGCAGAACGGCCGCCCGAATGGTGTTGGTCAGCTCAAGTTTGCCAACGGAAACCAATACGACGGACAGGTTCTCGATGGCAAACCGCAAGGGCAGGGCCGAATGGTCTTTGCCACCGGTGAAGTCTATGTCGGGCAGTTGACTGAAGGCCAACCCGATGGGCTGGGAACATTCAGCTGGACTTCGGGCGACCAGTATGTGGGCGAGTGGAAGATGGGTCAAAAGCACGGCAAAGGTGTTTTTGTCTGGAAGAGCGGTGAGCGCTGGGAAGGTGTGTACGAGAACGACGTGCAAAAAAATTGAACCCTCTGGCTGCTCTGCGCCAGAGTCGGTTGCGATCTGATGACCTTGGCTTTGTTTAGGCCATAATTGACGTTTACGTCAACGTCAAGCCGATTTGCAAATGACAGCTACCTACAGCATCAGTGACCTGGCCAAGGAATTTGACCTAACCACGCGCGCGATGCGCTTTTACGAAGACATGGGCTTGCTGCAGCCGGCGCGCAGCGGGCCGGGCGGGCGCAATCGCATCTACAGCACGCGCGACCGTACGCGCCTGAAGCTCACCCTGCGCGCCAAGCGCTTGGGCCTGAGCCTGACTGAGGCCAAGGACATCATCGACATGTACGACAGCCCGCGCGATACCGCCGCACAGCTGGAGAAATTCCTGGTGGTGTTGGCTGATCACCAGCGGCAGCTGCAAGCGCAGATGGCCGACCTGCAAGCCAACATGGACGAACTCAAGGTACATCAGCGTGAGGCGCGTGCCTTGCTGGCCAAGGCCAAGCAGAAAGCCATCAGCAAGTCTGCGCACGCGCCCATCAAGAAAGCCAGAACGGATGACTGCTAAGAACAATCAAGAGAAGACCGAAACTGTGCTTCAACGTGTGCAACAAAGCTTTGAGCGCCAAGGCCTGATGCGCTACCTGGGGGCCGAATTGTTGCGCGTGGTGGCGGGTGAATGCGTCATCACCTTGCCCTACAGCGACAAGGTGACGCAACAGCAGGGCGGTTTTCATGGTGGGGCCATTGGTGCCGTGGCCGACATTGCCGGTGGCTATGCCGCCATGACGGTGGCACCCGCAGGGAGCGAGGTGGTCACCGTTGAATACAAAATCAATTTTCTGGCAGGCTGCCAGGGTGGTGAACTGTGCGCCACCGGGCGCGTCGTCAAAGGCGGCAAGCGCATCATCGTCACTGCGGTGGATGTGGTGCATGTGGCCGACGATGGCCGCCAGACGCCGTGCGCCGTGCTGCAGCAAACCATCATGCCGGTAGCCAAAACCTATTAACGCAATCAACAGGAGACAACAAATGGCCAATCTGCCCGGACTCAACTTTCAACTCGGCGAAGACATTGACGCACTGCGCGACGCGGTGCATGATTTTGCGCAAGCCGAGATCGCCCCGCGCGCCGCCGAGATCGACAAGACCGATCAGTTCCCGATGGACTTGTGGCAAAAAATGGGCAGCTTGGGCGTGCTTGGTATCACCGTCAGCGAAGAATACGGCGGTGCCAACATGGGCTACCTGGCGCACATGGTCGCCATGGAAGAAATCAGCCGCGCCAGCGCGTCGGTGGCCCTGAGCTACGGCGCGCATTCCAACCTGTGCGTCAACCAGATCAAGCGCAACGGCACGCCCGAGCAGCGCGCCAAGTACCTGCCCAAACTCATCAGCGGCGAGCATGTGGGTGCGCTGGCCATGAGCGAGCCCGGCGCCGGCAGCGACGTCATCAGCATGAAGCTCAAGGCCGAAGACAAGGGCAGCTACTACCTGCTCAACGGCAGCAAGATGTGGATCACCAATGGCCCGGACGCCGACACCATGGTCGTCTACGCCAAGACCGAGCCCGAGCTGGGTGCGCGCGGTGTGACCGCGTTCGTCGTAGAAAAGGGCATGAAAGGTTTCTCTACCGCGCAAAAGCTCGACAAAATGGGCATGCGCGGCAGCCATACCGGCGAGATGGTGTTCCAGAACGTCGAAGTGCCCGCGTCACATATTCTGGGTGGCCTGAACATGGGCGCCAAGGTGCTGATGAGCGGGCTCGATTACGAACGTGCGGTGCTGGCGGCCGGGCCGGTGGGCATCATGCAGGCGGTGATGGACAACGTGGTGCCCTACATCCACGACCGCAAACAGTTTGGCCAGAGCATTGGCGAATTCCAGCTTATCCAGGGCAAGGTGGCCGACATGTACACCACCCTGCAAGCCGGGCGCTCGTTCCTCTACACCATTGGCAAGAACCTCGACCAGCTCGGTGCCGAGCATGTGCGCCAGGTGCGTAAGGACTGCGCCAGCGTCATCCTGTGGTGCGCCGAGCAGGCGACCAAAATGGCTGGCGATGGCATTCAGATTTTTGGTGGCAATGGTTACATCAACGAGTATCCGCTGGGTCGTCTGTGGCGCGACGCCAAGCTGTATGAGATTGGCGCTGGCACTTCAGAGATTCGGCGCATGCTGATCGGCCGTGAACTGTTTTCTGAGACATGCTGACTACCTCGCTGCAGCCTCTGCTGGACAACAACCGTGTCTGGGCCGCGCGCATGGAGGCGCAGCGCCCGGGTTTTTTCAGGCAGTTGGCGCAGCAGCAAACACCCAAATACCTGTGGATTGGCTGCTCAGACAGCCGGGTCAGCGCCAATGAGATCACCGGTCTGGACCCGGGCGAGGTGTTCGTCCACCGCAACATTGCCAACGTGGTGGTGCACTCTGACCTGAACGCCTTGTCGGTCATCCAGTTTGCCGTCGATCACCTGAAGGTCGAGCACATCATCGTCGTGGGGCATTACGGCTGCGGTGGCGTGCTGGCGGCGCTGCGCGGCACGCGCATTGGCCTGGCCGACAGCTGGCTGCGTCATGTGCACGATGTCAAGCTGCGCCACCGTCGTCGCCTGGAGCACTTGAGCGTGGCGGTGCAGGAAGACACGCTGTGTGAAATGAACGTCATCGAGCAGGTTGGCAATGTGGCGCTGTCGCACGTGATGCAAGACGCCTGGGCGCGCAGCCAGCGGGTGGCGCTGCACGGCTGGTGCTATGGTCTGAAAGACGGTTTGGTGAAAGATTTGGGTGTCACCATGCAGGCCAGCGGCGAGGTGGTGAATGTTTTTCGCCACGCGTTCAAGCGCTATCCGCGCGGTGACGTTTGACCTGTGCCGTAGTTTTATATGACAAATTGGCCTCTAGCCCTTTATGAATAAGAGCAAGTAGCTATTTATTTAAGAGTAATCATGTTTCCAACCCGACTCGATTCCAGCGTCGCTTACGACATCGCCAAGGCCATGATGGGCGGCTTTAACCGCCACTACCAGCTGTTTCGCACCGAATCTGCCCGCGCCAAGCACCGCTTTGAGACAGCAGACTGGGCCGGCCAGCAACGCGCGCAGCGCGACCGCATCGAGTTTTATGACCTGCGCGTGCGCGAATGCGTGATGCGTCTGGAGCGCGAATTCAAGGCCGGCGAGCAGCCGATGGACGTGTGGCACCAGGTCAAGCTGCACTACATTGGCCTGCTGGTGGACCACCACCAGCCCGAACTGGCCGAGACTTTTTTCAACTCGGTCACCACCAAAATCCTGCACCGCAGTTATTTTCAGAACGACTTCATCTTCATTCGCCCGGCGGTCAGCACCGAGTACATTGAAAACGAAGAGTCTGAGGTGCGTCCCACCTACCGCGCCTACTACCCGCTGTCGGGTTCCATGCAGACGGTGCTGCTCAAACTGGTGCTCGACTTCGAGCTGCACCGCGAGTTTGAAGACCTGCCGCGTGACATCGGGTTGGTGGCTGGCGCGGTTTCCCGGTTGCTGGGCAATGCCAAGCTGCACGCCAACTTTCAGATTCAGGTGCTCTCAAGCCTGTTTTACCGCAACAAGGGCGCGTACATCATCGGCAAACTGATCAACGGCTTTACCGAGGTGCCGTTTGCGCTGCCGATTTTGTACGTCAAGGGCGATAGCAAATTGGTTATCGATGCGGTGCTGCACGGCGAAGACGATATGCACGTGCTGTTCAGTTTTGCCCGGGCCTATTTCATGGTCGACATGGAAATCCCCAGCGCCTACGTGCAGTTTTTGCGCAGCCTGATGCCGCGCAAGCCGCGCAACGAAATCTACAACGCGCTCGGTCTGGCCAAGCAGGGCAAGACGCTCTTTTACCGCGACTTTCTGTATCACCAGCGCCACTCGACCGACATGTTTCGCATCGCCCCAGGCATCAAGGGCATGGTCATGCTGGTGTTTGACTTGCCCAGTTTTCCCTATGTGTTCAAGGTCATCAAGGACTTTTACCCGCCGCCCAAGGAAACCAGCCGCGAGATGATCAAAAGCAAGTACCTGCTGGTCAAGCAGCACGACCGCGTGGGCCGCATGGCCGATACGCTCGAATACGTCGAGGTGGCTTTCCCCCGCGCGCGCTTTACCGACGAACTGATCGCCGAGCTGGAGAAATTTGCCCCCAGCCAGCTCGAGATCAGCGACCGCGACGGCGACGGCCAGCTTGAGGTGATTCTGAAGCACGTCTATATCGAGCGGCGCATGATCCCGCTCAACATCTATCTGCAAGAGGCGTTTGACGCCGGCGGTGCCGACCCCGCCAACACCAGCCCCGAGGCGCTGCGTGCGCGCGAACAGATGGAGCGCGGTGTCATCGAATACGGCAACGCCCTCAAGGACCTGATCGCTGCCAACATTTTTCCCGGCGACATGCTGTGGAAAAACTTTGGTATCACGCGCCACGGCAAGGTGGTGTTTTACGACTACGACGAGATCGAAGCCATCACCGATTGCATCTTCCGCAAAGTGCCCGCCGCCCGCAACGAAGAAGACGAAATGTCGGGCGAGATCTGGTACACGGTCGGTCCGCACGACGTGTTCCCGGAAACCTTTGGCCCGTTTTTGCTGGGCAACCCCGCCGTGCGCGAGGTCTTCATGAAGCACCATGCCAATCTGCTGGATGCCGCCTTCTGGCAAAAGAACAAAGACCGCATTCTGCAAGGCCACATGTTTGACGTGTTTCCTTATGAGCAAAGCAAACGCTTTAACCAACAGCACAAAGACTCCGAATTACCGGAATCAATTTGATAGCTGTTTGCGCATATTGAACAAGGGCTGGAGCCATTTTTTACTTGTAAACTGAAAGGACTTGAAATGAAAGATTCGATCGTGATCGTCAGCGCCGCGCGCACCCCGCTGGGCAGTTTTCAGGGCGACTTTGCGTCGCTGGCCGCGCATGACCTGGGCGGTGTGGCCATCAAGGAAGCCTTGGCGCGCGCCATGCAGGGTTCCTCACTGACCGCGGCCATGGTCGACGAGCTGATTTTTGGCAACTGCCTGATGGCCGGTCAGGGGCAGGCACCGGCGCGCCAGGCCGGCTTCAAGGGCGGCTTGCCCAAGAGCACTGGCGCGGTGACCCTGAGCAAGATGTGCGGCAGCGCCATGCGCGCCA
>PFKL01000187.1 GCA_002784245.1 Comamonadaceae bacterium CG_4_10_14_3_um_filter_60_75 | reverse complement strand
GCCCGCGGCCATGCAGCCCAACAACACGCCCGCGGGCAGATGCACGGCGGTAAAAAACCAGGCCAATACCGCGCTCAAAGGCAGCAGAAAACCCCACCACAGCATGGGCCGTTGTTGAAAATGAGGGGACGTCATAAGCGGGTGAATATGCCACAGCGACGCCGGGTTCATAAATTTCAGAACAGCCAAGTTTCAGAAAATTCAATCAAATCGGCCCAACTTGGCTCTACCATTGCTCACCCCCAATAACACCCCCGCCATGGACACCGCACTGCAACAATTGACCGATCAGATTCGCGCTGCCGCGACAGACAAGACACCGCTCACCCTGTGCGGCCACGGCAGTAAGGCCTTTTACGGCAACCCAACGCCCGCGGGCACGCTGCTCGACGCCACCGCGTACCGCGGTATCGTCAGTTACGAGCCGACCGAGCTGGTGATCACCGTGCGCGCGGGCACACCACTGGTTGAGCTGGAAGCAGCGCTGGCCGAGAAAGGCCAGTGCCTGGCGTTTGAGCCGCCGCGCTTTGTCACCCCTGGTGCTGCCGGACTGGGCACCTGCGGCGGCATGGTCGCTGGCGGTTTGAGCGGCCCGGCGCGCGCAAGTGTAGGCAGCGTGCGCGACTTTGTGCTGGGCGCCACGCTGATCAACGGTCGTGGCGAACACCTCGTCTTTGGTGGCCAGGTCATGAAAAATGTGGCCGGCTACGACATCTCGCGCCTGATGGCAGGCACGCTGGGCACTTTGGGGCTGTTGACCAACATATCGCTCAAGGTGCTGCCACAAGCCCCGGCCGAAGCCACGCTGGTGTTTCAGCTGGACCAGGCCAGCGCCTTGGCCCAATTGCACCGTTGGGGCGGCCAACCCTTGCCACTGAGCGCCAGCTGCTGGGTGCGTGACAACCGCGCAGTCGGCGCGCCCGAGCTGCTCTTTGTGCGCCTGCGTGGCGCGGTGGCCGCGGTGGCGTCTGCCGTCCAGAAAATGACGCAGGACGCGGCGGGCCAGCGCGTGGACAACGGCCAAGCCATGGCCGACTGGGCCGCCTGCCGTGACCAGCGTCTGTCCTTCTTTACCGAGCCCGCCAGCACCGGCCAAGCGCTGGCCTTGTGGCGCCTGAGCCTGCCGCAGACCGCCCCGGCGCTGAATCTGCCATGGCCGCAGCTGATTGAGTGGCACGGCGCCCAGCGCTGGTTGTGGGCGCCTGTGCTGGCGCAAACACAGATCCAGCAAGCGGCCCGACAGGCGGGCGGAAGTGCTGGTATTTTCAGAGCTGTTGACGCAACGGGAACCGGTGCCAAAGAGCGATTTGATACTTTAGACCCAACCCTGCTGGCGATTCACCAGCGACTGAAAAACGAGTTTGATCCGGCGGGCATCTTCAACCCCGGCCGTCTGTATTCCACCTTCTGAGCACAGCGCCATGCAAACCCAACTCGCACCCTCGTACCAGGGTACCGCTGACGGCATTGCAGCCGAAGCCATTTTGCGCAAGTGCGTGCATTGCGGTTTCTGCACCGCCACCTGCCCCACCTACCAGTTGCTCGGCGACGAGCTGGACGGCCCGCGTGGCCGCATCTACCTCATCAAACAGGTGCTCGAGGGCGCCACACCCACACGCAAAACCCAAGCGCACCTGGACCGCTGCCTGACCTGCCGCAACTGCGAATCGACCTGCCCCAGCGGCGTGCAATACGGCCACCTGCTCGACATCGGGCGCAAGGTGGTCGACGCGCAGGTGCCGCGCCCGGCTGGTGAACGCGCCTTGCGCTGGGCCCTGAAAGAAGGCATTCCGTCACCGCTGTTTGCCCCGGCCATGGTGATAGGTCAACTGGTGCGCCCGCTGCTGCCGCACGCGCTGCAAAACAAGATTCCAGCCAAACAAGACGCTGGCGCCTGGCCCACCCGGGAACACAACCGCAAGGTGCTGATGCTCGCCGGCTGCGTACAGCCCGCGATGAGCCCCAACATCAACGCCGCCACCGCGCGCGTGTTTGATGCGGCTGGCATCCAATGCGTGGTGGCGCCCAAAGCGGGCTGCTGTGGCGCGGTCAAATACCACCTGAACGACCAGGACGGCGGCAAAGCCGAGATGCGTGCCAACATCGACGCCTGGTGGCCTTTGCTCGAAACCGGCGCCGAAGGGCTCATCATCAACGTCTCTGGCTGCGGCGCCACCGTCAAAGACTACGGCCACATCCTGCGTGACGACCCGGCCTACGCAGACAAGGCGGCGCGGGTGAGCGAACTCACACGCGATGTCAGCGAGTGGCTGCCAGAGCTCACACCCAAGTTGCGGGACAAGGTCAAAGCCAGCGCCAGCCGCATTGCTTTTCACCCGCCATGCTCGCTGCAGCACGGCATGCAGTTGCGCGGTCTGGTTGAAAAATACATGGTGGAGCTGGGCTTTGCCCTCAAACTTAACGGCTGCGAATCGCACCTGTGCTGTGGATCGGCCGGTACCTACAGCGTACTGAACCCCGCCATTGCCTACCAGTTGCGTGACCGCAAGCTGGCCAACCTGGACACCACCTTTGGCGCAGACAAACCCGAGCAAATCGTCAGCGCCAACATCGGCTGCATCACCCACCTGCAAAGCGGCACCGACAAACCGGTGCGACATTGGATCGAACTGCTGGACGAGGCGCTGCGGTGACCCTGCACATCGCTATCTAAACCATAGCTTTTAGCTCAGATAAACCAAGGGCTAGAGCCTTATTTGACGTATGACAGGTGTTTCCTTTCGGGCTTAATTGAAGCGCCAGCCAAAGGCACGCGCTGCCATCATGAGCGCCACCATCAGGGTCAGCAGCCCAAAGCCACGGCGCAACAACCCAGCGTTCAAGCGCCGCGCCAGTTGCCGCCCCAACAGCAGCGCCACCACAGCACCCGCCACAAAAGGCAGCGCCACCCCCCAGGGCAGCGCGCCATGGGCCGCCGCTGCGGTGACACCGCTGACCGACACCAGCGCAATCACCGCCAATGACGTGGCCTGGATACTGCGCAGATCAAGGTTGCTGACGAGTTGCAGCGCCGGAATGATGACAAAGCCACCGCCCACGCCAAACAGGCCGCTGAGCAGCCCGGATGTCAAACCGGTGACACCCAGCACACGCGCACAGCGCTTGGTCCATCGCAGCCTGCCTTGAGCCGGGTCGAGTCGGCATGGCACCTGGTCCGGCAAATGCACAACCAAATCGCGGTCTGCACGCAGGCTGCGCCAGGTCACCCAAAGCAGCAGCGCAGCGAAGCCCAGCAGCATCGGCTGCGCTGGCAGGCGTGCAGCCAGCAGCACACCCAGCGGCGCCATGGCCATCCCAAACGCCCCCATGAAGGCCGCAGCACGATAACGTACGACGCCTTCGCGCAGGCCCAGCACCGTCGCCAGCGCCGCTGCTGTGCCCACGGCAATCAGACCGGTCGGGGCGGCCTGCTGCAGTGGCATATGCATGCCCAAAACCAGCAACGGCACCGCCAAAATGCCGCCGCCCGCGCCGGTCAGCGCCATCACCAGCCCAACCGCAGCGCCCAGTACCACCATCGGTGCCGTAGCAAAAACAGCGGTCAAGTGCAGCATATCCATTGGCCTAGCATCACAGCGCGTTGAGGGGAATCTTGAGGTAGCTCACACCATTGTCCTCGGTTGGCGGAAAGTGACCCGCGCGCATGTTCACCTGCACCGAAGGCAGCAACAGCGCCGGCATGGCCAGCGTGGCGTCGCGCGCGCGGCGCATGGTCACAAAATCAGCTTCAGACACACTGTCATGCACATGAATGTTGGCCGCGCGCTGCTCTGCTACGGTACTGACGTTGGCATGTTCGCGCCCATTGGGCGGATAGTCGTGGCACATGTAGAGCTGGGTGTCAGGCGGCAGTGCCAGCAGTCGGCGGATCGAGCGGTACAGCGTGGCGGCGTCACCGCCTGGAAAGTCACAACGCGCAGTGCCGTAGTCAGGCATGAACAAGGTGTCACCGACAAAAACAACGCGCTGCGTTTGGCCAGCGCGGTCGTCTTCTATCAGATAGCTCAAGCACGCAGGCGTGTGGCCCGGGGTGTGCAGGGCTTGCACGCGCAACTTGCCAATAAAAAAGACTTCGTTGTCGTCAAACAGATGATCAAACTGCGTGCCATCCCGGGCAAAACCGGGCTCGGCGTTGAACAGCTTGCCAAACACGCCCTGCACCGCAGTGATGCACTGGCCAATGGCGACCCGGCCACCCAGGTGCTGTCGCAACCAGGCCGAGGCACTCAGGTGATCGGCATGCACATGGGTCTCCAGAATCCACTGCACCTGTGCGCCCAACGCTTGCACCCGCTCCAGTAGCCGCTGGGCGCTGTCGGTGCGCGTGCGCCCCGACTTGGGGTCGTAGTCGAGCACGCTGTCGATTAGCGCGCATTGCAGCGTGCTGCGGTCGAGCACCAGGTAGCTAAAGGTTGAAGTGGCCTCGTCGAAGAAGCTCTCAATCTGAAGTCGGTTTGTCATACCATGAAGTCCAAAGCTATCGGGAACCCTTTTTGTGTCGTCATGATGCAGTCGTTAGGCAGATTGGGTCAGTGGATGGCTGTACC
>PFKL01000188.1:4745-5299 GCA_002784245.1 Comamonadaceae bacterium CG_4_10_14_3_um_filter_60_75 | reverse complement strand
TGAATTTGGCGATGACTTGCTTGCCCAGATGCCCGCGTGAGCCCTCGGCAAAGATGGTGTATTTGCCCAGCAGTTCCATGCCGATCTGAAAGTTGGGGCCGGGCTCGCCATTCTTCTCAACACCCATGTTGCCGGTGGCTACCCCGCGCACGGCGCCCGCTTCGTCGTACAGGACTTCTGCCGCGGCAAAGCCGGGGAAGATTTCCACACCCAAGCCTTCAGCCTGGGTGGCGAGCCAGCGGGTCAGGGCGCCTAGGCTGATGATGTAGTTGCCGTGGTTCTGGCTGCACTCAGGCAATAAAAAGTTGGGGGTGCGATAGCCGGTTTTTTCGGACAGGAACAGCATGGCTTCGTCGGTCACCGGCTGGTTCAGCGGCGCGCCGAGTTCTTTCCAGTTGGGCAACAGTTCGTTCAGGGAACGCGGGTCAAGCACCGCACCAGACAGGATGTGTGCGCCGGGTTCGGAGCCTTTTTCCAGCACCACGACCGACACATCCTGGCCTTTCTCGGCGGCCAACTGCTTTAGGCGGATGGCAGTGGACAAGCCCGCCGGG
>PFKL01000188.1:0-4735 GCA_002784245.1 Comamonadaceae bacterium CG_4_10_14_3_um_filter_60_75 | reverse complement strand
TACGACCGTTCTATTTCAATTGGAGAAATCAACATGGCTTACAGCTTGGATTTATCAGGCCGGGTGGCGTTCATCACCGGCGCTTCCAGCGGCCTGGGGGCGCAGTTTGCGCGTACCCTGGCGAGTGCCGGTGCCGCTGTGGTGCTGGCCAGCAGGCGGGTTGAAAAGCTCAAGGAGCTGCGCGCCCGCATCGACGGAGAGGGTGGCGACGCGCATGTGATCGAACTCGATGTGACCGATGCAGCGTCGATCAGGTCCGCTGTGGCGCACGCCGAGACCGAAGTCGGCTCCATCGATATTCTGGTCAACAACTCGGGGGTGAGCACCACGCAGCGTATCCAGGACGTTGAAGAACGCGATTACGACTTTGTTTTTGACACCAACGTCAAGGGCGCGTTCTTCGTCGCGCAAGAAGTCGGCAAGCGCATGCTCGCGCGCGCGCAAGGCGCAGCGCCGGGCACGTATACCGGTGGCCGCATTGTCAACGTGGCGTCGATGGCGGGCTTACGCGTGTTGCCCAAAATTGGCGTCTACGCCATGAGCAAGGCAGCGGTGATCCAGATGACCAAAGCGATGGCGCTGGAGTGGGGGCGCTTTGGCATCAACGTCAACGCCATTTGTCCCGGCTACATCGATACCGAGATCAACCATGCGCACTGGCAGACCGACAGTGGGCAAAAGCTGATCAACATGCTGCCGCGCAAGCGGGTGGGTCAGCCGCAGGATCTGGATGCCTTGTTGGTGATGCTGTGCTCTGACCAAAGCCACTTTATCAATGGTGCGGTGATTTCGGCCGATGACGGTTTTGGTGTCTGAGCTGGCGCTGACACGCCCGCACGCGCCCTGGGTTGCCATCGCTGCAGGCCTGGGCGCCGGGGCGTTGTGGGCGATGGTGTTTGTTGTGCCGCGCATGACCGTCGGGCTGTCGGCGGTGGACGTCACCGCTGGGCGCTTCGTCAGTTTTGGCGGCATCGCCGCGCTGGTGATGGGCTTGCGCTGGCGCACTCACACCTGGCCGACACCGCGCCAGGCCGCCACCGCCCTGGGCATGAGCACACTGGGTGCCACCGGCTATTACCTGCTGCTGGCGCTGGCCATCAACGCCGCCGGTACCGAGGTGCCGACGCTGATCATCGGCACCATTCCGATTTGGGTGATGGTGCTGGGCAAACCGCTCGGTCTGCAATGGCGCGCGCTGTTGCCCGGACTGTTGCTCACAGCGATGGGGCTGGTGCTGATGATGCAGGCGTCGCTGGCGCAGGCATTGGCCTTGCCCCACGCGGGTGTCGATTTCTGGTGGGGTGTGCTGCTGGCGTTGGGGTCGATGGCGTGCTGGACGGCGTTCGCGCTGCTCAATGCGGCCTGGCTCAAGCGTCACCCCGAGGTCAGCGCCACCGAGTGGACCAACTGGCTGGGGCTGGCGACCGGCGTTGGTTCAGTGCTTTTGTGGTTGCTTGCGGGTTCTGATACAAATCAGCTCCTGGCCCTTGATAATAAAGCGTGGCTAGCTACTGTTTGCATAGTGACAGGCTTGGGTGCCGGGTGGGCCGCCAGCATCTTGTGGAACCTGGCCAGCCAGCGCCTGAGTGTGAGCCTGTGCGGCCAGCTGATCGTGAGCGAAACGCTGTTCGCCCTGCTGTATTCATTCGCCTGGGACGGTGCCTGGCCGACGCCGCTGCAATGGCTGGCTGCCGTGCTGTTCACGCTGGGCATTGTGGCGTCGGTGAGGGCGCACCAATGATCAACTGGTCACACCGCAATTTTGCTCGCGGTGCGCTGCGGCGCTGGCTGCAGGCGCCGGGGTCGTTGAGCGCCAGGCTGGCGGCGACCGGGCCACGCTTTTCGGTGCAGGTGCTCGGCCAGGGGCGGGCGCCGTTGACGATGGATGAAGCGCGTGCGCTGGGGCATCCGGCGCAGCGCGTGGGCTTCCTGCGCGAGGTGCTGTTGCGTGTGGATGGCGCGCCGCGGGTGCTGGCGCGTAGCGTCACCGCGTTGGCCGATTCACACGGTGCCTGGCGCGCGGTACGCGGCCTGGGCACGCGGCCGTTGGCCGACGTGCTGTTCAAGCGCTTGGGCATTGCGCGCGCGCAGCTGTCGTACGCCAAGCTCACGCCTGCCAGCGCACCGCAGCGCGCTGCCCAGAAGCAATGGTCACGCGCCACCAGTGCGCCGCTACCGCTGCGCGCGCTGCCAGCGCGGCGCTCGGCGTTTCGCCGTGGCGCTGAAAACTTGCTGGTCATGGAAATTTTTGTTGCATCAGACTGGCAATGGTCTGATGCTGCCCGCAACGCCAAAACAGGTCACCGCAGACGCACATGAAGCTGGAAATCCCACAACACAAAAAACTGATTTTCGAATCAACGATCCCGATCCGCTGGGGCGACATGGACGCCATGGGTCATGTCAATAACACATCCTATTTCAGGTACATGGAAACCATTCGCATCGACTGGATGCGCTCGGTCAACGCCATGCCCAACCCGCTGGGTGAGGGGCCGGTGATCGTCAACGCGTTTTGCAATTTTTACAAGCAGATCGAATACCCGGGCGAGGTGCTGGCGCGCATGTACACCAGCGAGCCCGGGCGCACCACGTTTGAGACCTGGACCACGCTTGAACTTGCAGGTGACCCCGGCGTGATCTACGCCGCCGGTGGTGCTACCGCGATCTGGGTTGACTTTCCGAAGCAAAAAGCGATCGACTTGCCGCCGTGGCTGCGCGCTATCGTGAGCGAATAAGTTCAGAAAGAGAAATGACCGCTGGCGATCAGGCGGTCAATTTCGGCTTCAGCGGCGAGCCAGTCGTCCTGCGGGTTACCCAAGGTGAAACCGCGCCGCTCGGCAATGTAAAAAGCGGCGACCGCAACGTAGTGGTTGCGCTGCTCGATGGTCAGCTCGGGTTTGGGGGCCGTAGAGGCCTTGAGTTTCACATCAGGTGCGGTGACCTTTTTTGCTACCGGGGCGTTCACGGATTTTTTTGCTACCGGGGCTTTTGCCGCCACTTTTTTGGTGACAACGGTCTTGGCTGGGGCGGCGGGCGCGACAGTTTTTTTGGAAGCAGTGGCCATGGCATTGCCTTTCAGTGAAGTTGGTGCACAGATTGTAGTGACGTGGCCAAGGGTTTTTACTGATCTGCGTCAGTTGATGCTGTTGCAGCGTTGCATGCTTGACAGTGGTTGATGAATCAGCCGGGCGATGCACTCTGGTGCGTGAAATTTCCCCGTAATCGCTCAGGTGCGGTGAGTGGGTTAGGCGCCAGGGCTTTGGGGTGTGAGGCGCGCGCCGGGTTTGGCCAGAGCGATGACTTTTCGCGAGGACGGTATCAGCCGGCGTGCAACACGGCACCAAATGCTGCCCAGGTGGTCGGCTGGCCTGAAAAATTGATTTGCTACGATGCGACACGAACCTGCGGCAACGCCAAACGAATAAATTTGGAGAATTAATGAACGACATCCTCTGGCAACCGCCAAAGCAAAGACAACTCGACGCCCACATTACTGCTTTTACCGAGCAGGCCAACCTGCGCTATGGCCAGCAGATTGCCGACTTTGAACACTTGCACCAATGGTCGATCGCGCAGCCCGAGCAGTTCTGGGCGCTGGTGTGGGACTACACCCAGGTGCGCGCCAGCCATCGCGGCGAGCGTGTGCTGATCGACGCCGGGCAGATGCCCGGTGCGCGCTTTTTCCCGGACGCGCGGTTGAATTTTGCCGAGAACCTGCTGGCGCGCCCCAGCCTGGGTGACGCGATGATTTTCTGGGGTGAAGACAAGGTGCGCCGACGCGTGTCACACACCGCGCTGCGCGCCCAGGTGTCGCAATGCGCGCAGGCGCTGCAGGCGCTGGGTGTGGTCGCCGGTGACAAGGTGGCAGCCTACATGCCCAACATGCCCGAGACCATCGTCTTCATGCTCGCCGCCGCCAGCATCGGCGCGGTATTTTCGTCGGCGTCGCCCGACTTTGGTGTGCAGGGCGTGCTCGACCGCTTTGGCCAGATCGAGCCCAAGGTGCTGTTGGCGTGCAACGGCTATTACTACAACGGCAAGACGCTTGACATCCGCGACAAAGTGCGCGCCGTCAGCGAGCAAATGCCGAGCTTGTGCCAGGTGGTGGTGGTGCCATACATCGACGGTGCCGACGCGCTAGACGGTATCCGCCAGGCGGTGGCGTGGTCTGCTTTTTTGGCACCACAGAAGCCGCGCGAATTGACCTTTGCCCAACTGCCGTTTGATCACCCGTTGTTCATCATGTTCAGCAGCGGCACCACCGGCGTGCCCAAGTGCATCGTGCACCGCGCTGGTGGCGTGTTGCTCAAGCTCTTGTGTGAGCACCAATTGCACTGCGACATCAAACCGGGTGACCGCTTTTTCTTCTTCACCACCTGCGGCTGGATGATGTGGAACTGGCTCGCTGGCGGTCTGGCCAGCGGTGCCACGCTGATGCTCTACGACGGCTCGCCATTTGCCGGCAACGGCCACATTTTGTGGGACTACGCCGACGCCGCCCACTGCAACCTGTTCGGCACCTCGGCCAAGTTCATCGACGCGATGGGCAAGGCCGGGCTTTCACCCAAGCACACGCACCAGTTGCGTGAGCTGCGCACGCTGTTTTCCACCGGTTCGCCGCTGGTGCCCGAAGGCTTTGACTTTGTCTACCAGCACATCAAGGAAGACATCGCGCTCAACTCCATTGCCGGCGGCACCGACCTGCTGGGCTGTTTTGTCGCCGGCTTGTCCA
>PFKL01000027.1 GCA_002784245.1 Comamonadaceae bacterium CG_4_10_14_3_um_filter_60_75 | reverse complement strand
GCGCAGCTGGGGTAAAAGCAGGACGCAGCGATATTGTCAGTTTGCTGAATCCAAGTTTACGGACAATGCGGCCTTCGTGTTGGAGTCCAGACAGGTAGTCTCATGGCGCATGTGTTGGTTGCCGGTGGTGGCATAGGTGGTTTGTCTGCCGCGCTGGCCTGTGCGCGATTGGGTGCGCAAGTATCGGTTTTTGAACGTTCTGCCGTATTTTCTGAGTTTGGCGCTGGCATCCAGCTTGGGCCCAATGTGATGCGGGTGTTGCATCATTGGGGCTTGAAAGACGCGCTGAATCGGGTGGTGGCTTTTCCCGACCGGTTGCAGGTACGCAGCGCGATGACCTGTGCCGAGTTGGGGGCGCTGCGCCTGGGCGCTTACATGGTGCAGCGTTATGGTGCGCCCTACGCCACCATCCGCCGTGCTGATCTGCATCAGTTGCTGGTGCACACCTTACATGGCCGCGACGAGGTCATGCTGTGCCTGGACCGCTCTGTTGCCGGCGTTCGGCAAGTTGGTGCGGGTGTGACGGTGCAACTCACCAATGCGCAAACCGCTCAAGGTGATCTTCTTGTGGCCGCTGATGGCGGCTGGAGCGTACTTCGCCAGCAGTTACTCAAGGACGGCACGCCGCAGCCGACCGGTCATCTGGCTTACCGCGCCATGGTGTTGCAAAGCAGCTTGCCGCCGACCCTGCGTAGCCAGCGGGTGACGGCCTGGCTGGGTCCCAAGCTGCATGTGGTGCAGTACCCGGTGGCGGGCGGCGATTACCTGAACGTGGTGGCGATCGTGCATGGCAAGGTGCAGGGCGATATGTCGCATTGGGACCATAGCGCCAATGCACAAGATTTGCGCCTGGCGATGGCGGGCACCTGTGCCCAGCTGCGCGATTTGATTCATGCCATCGACCCTTGGCGGTTGTGGCCGCTAAGCATTCGTCCGCCGATGCAGGGTGCGCACGAACAGGCCAACGGCAGGGTGGCGTTGCTCGGTGATGCGGCGCACCCAATGGTGCCTTACCTGGCCCAAGGCGCAGCCATGGCCATTGAAGATGCGCAGACACTGGCGCAAATGCTTGCCAATGCGGGGGTGCTCGCGGCCGGCCCGAACGCCAAAGTGCTCGATGGCATTCCAGACCTGTTGCACAACTACGCGAGCCAGCGCTGGCCGCGTAACGCCCACGTCCAGGCGCGCGCATTACGCAATGGCGAGATTTTTCATGCCACCGGCGTCACGAGTTGGGGGCGCAATGCCGCCATGCGTTTGCTGGGTGAGCGGCTGCTGGATGTCCCCTGGCTCTATGCCGGCGGGCCGCTACCGGTTGCTGCGGATGGGTGAATCCGTGGTGATGCCCCAATCAATGCCGCCAGGTGAACCGGGTGGTTCATAGGTATTGAACTTGGCGGTGTAGTAGAGCAGCACGCCAACCAAGGCGATCGCCACAACAGTCCAAAGCACCAGTTTGACCACCCTGATCCAGAACTTGGGCTCTTTCTCGTCGCGCATGTTGAATCCTTGTCGAAAGGGGCTCAGTTCTGGCGCCCGACCAGCAGGTATTCCATCAAGGCCTTTTGCACGTGCATGCGATTTTCGGCCTCGTCCCAGACGACGCTTTGTGGTCCGTCGATCACGTCGGCATCGACCTCTTCGCCCCGATGCGCGGGCAGGCAGTGCATGAACAGTGCGTTGGGTTGCGCCACCGCCATCATCTCCAAGCTGACACGCCAGGCGGCAAACGCCTGCTTGCGTACCTCGTTTTCAGCCTCGTAGCCCATGCTGGTCCAGACGTCGGTGGTGACTAGGTCGGCGCTGCGGCAAGCGTCCATCGGATTACTATAGCTTTGATAGTGATCTGCGCTTATTCCACCTGTGCTAACGGCTATTTCTTCATTGACTTCGTAGCCGCTGGGGGTGCTTACATTGACCTTGAAGTCGAGCAGCTTGGCTGCCTGTAGCCAGGTGTTGGCCATGTTGTTGCCATCACCCACCCAGGCGACGGTCTTGCCCTTGATGGAGCCACGATGCTCGATGAAGGTAAAGATGTCGGCCAGGATCTGGCACGGGTGAAACTCGTTGGTCAGGCCGTTGATGACCGGCACGCGTGAATGCGCGGCAAAGCGTTCGATCTTGGTTTGCTCGAAGGTGCGGATCATCACCAGGTCGGTCATGCGACTGATGACGCGCGCGCTGTCTTCGATTGGCTCAGAGCGGCCCAGCTGGCTGTCGCCGGTGGTCAGGTGCACCACGCTGCCGCCCAACTGGTACATGCCAGCCTCAAAACTGACGCGGGTGCGGGTGGACGCCTTCTCAAAAATCATCGCCAGCGTGCGGTCCACCAGCGGCTGGTGTTTTTCGTAGGCCTTGAACTTCTTTTTGATGAACGATGCCCGGTCAAACAAGTACGCATACTGGCTGGCGCTGAGGTCGGTGAATTGCAGGTAGTGTTGGATGGTAGACATGGGTGAGTCCGTCGGTGAATTTGGGGTGGGGAGTCAGGCGTTAAGCAATTGTTTGACGAGCGGCGCCAAAATCTGCACCACCTCGTCGGCTTCGGCATTGGTCATGATCAGCGGCGGTACCAGGCGGATGACGGTATCTGCGGTGACGCTGATGAGCAGGCCGCGGTCTGCGCACTGTTGTACCAGCGCACCGCAGGGCTTGGCCAGGTCGACGCCGATCATCAGACCCTGACCGCGAATCTCGCGCACAGTACCACTGGCGAGCTCAGCGGCCAGCGCTGCCTGCAACCGTGCTTTCAGGTGGGCGCCTACTGTGGCGGCATTGGCCAGCAAGCCGTCTTCTTCCATGATGCGGATGGTTTCCACCCCCGCACGCATGGCCAGCGGGTTGCCGCCAAAGGTGGTGCCGTGGTTGCCGGGCTGGAGAATATGGGCCGCTTTCGGGCCTGCCACCACTGCGCCGACTGGCACGCCCGAGCCCAGCCCTTTTGCCAGCGGCATCACGTCGGGCACGATGCCAGCCCACTGGTGCGCAAACCACTTGCCGGTGCGGCCCATGCCGCATTGCACCTCGTCAATCATCATCAGCCAGTCGCGCGCGTCACAGATAGCGCGCAGCTCGCGCAGGTAGCCCGGTTGCATCGGGTTGACGCCGCCTTCGCCCTGGATGGCTTCAAAAAACACCGCCACCACGTTGGGATTGCCTTCGGTGGCCTGCTTCAATGCGTCAATGTTGTTGATCGGCACACGGATAAAGCCTTCCACCAGCGGTTCAAACCCGGCCTGAATCTTGGGGTTGCCGGTGGCGCTCAGGGTGGCGATGCTGCGGCCATGAAAGGCTTTTTCATAGACCACGATTTCGGGACGATTGATGCCCTTGTCGTGACCGAACTTGCGCGCCAGCTTTAGCGCGGCTTCATTGGCTTCAAGTCCGGTCGAGCAGAAAAACACGTTGCTCATGCCCGAGAGCGCCACCAGCTTCTTGGCCAGCGTCTCCTGCAACGGAACGTGGTAATAGTTACAGCAATGGATGAGCTTGCCCGCCTGGTCTTGCAGCGCGGGCACCAGGCGCGGGTGGTTGTGCCCCAGCGTGTTGACCGCAATACCACCGAGTGCGTCCAGATAACATTTGCCGTTAACGTCCCACACGCGGCAGCCTTGGCCGTGACTGAGTGCGATCGGCAGGCGGCCGTAGGTGTTCATCACGTGCGGCGATATGGCTTCTATCAGGTGGTTGGCGGTGGTCATGGGGGCGTGCTCCGTGGCAAAACAAAGCGGCCCAACGCAGGTTGGGCCGTTGAAGACGGATTTTAGACTGATGAATGCGATCTTTAAGCGGTTTTGAAGCGGTTTTGAAGGCGGGCCCAGGTACCGCTTTTGCAGCCGTTTGAAGGCCGTTGCCCAAGGTTTTTTCGCGCCCATGGATTTTTTAGTCTTATATAAGATAAGTCTTGTATAAGACATAAGAATACGTTAGAATGTGATTACGTTACACCATCCCGTAACGAGCCACAGACGGACCTCCAACAGATGGTTTCCCACACACCAAAAAAAGTTTATATCTTGGGCGTCACAGCCGGGGGCCGCACCTTTCGCCCCAGTGATTGGGCCGAACGTTTGGCCGGGGTGATGAGCCCTTTTCGCCCAGGCGGTGCCCGCCCAGGCAGCCACCTGACGTACTCACCTTGGTGTGTGCCTTCGAGCATCAACGGTAGCAAGTGTGTCATCGTCAGCGAGGCGCTTCGCACACACAATGTGATGGCTTGGGACTTTTGCATGAACTTCGCAAAAGACAACGAATTGCAAACTTATCACGGCGCCCCGCCAGATGCAAAAAAGCCGTCCTGAGACGGCCTTTTTGCTTTTTGCTGACAGCGCACCCGTTACAAACGGCGGGGTTTCCCCCGTGCGATTTGCCTGAAAATCAGGCGGCTACTGCTGCGCTTGCAGCCAGGGTTTTTACCTTGGCAGACAAGCGGCTCTTGTCGCGTGCAGCCTTGTTCTTGTGGAAGATGCCTTTGTCAGCCACAGTATCGACCACGGCTTGCATCTTGCCAAACAATTCGGTTGCCTTGGCCTTGTCGCCTGCGAGAACGGCTTTTTCAACGTTCTTGACGGCGGTGCGGTACTGTGACCGCAGCGAGGTATTAGCAGCGTTGATCTTGATGTCCTGACGGACGCGTTTGCGGCCCGACGCCAGGCGCGGGTTCTTTTTCTTGGGTTTTCCAGATGCCATTATTTAGTTCCTTGAGTCTGAGGATGATG
>PFKL01000169.1 GCA_002784245.1 Comamonadaceae bacterium CG_4_10_14_3_um_filter_60_75 | reverse complement strand
CGGGTCAGACCACTCGCGCAGCGACGTGCTCTGACCCCAACTGATAAGGATGCAGCTATGGCTTTGACACTCGACGGCAAACTGGTGGTGGCGATCAGCAGCCGCGCGCTGTTTGACTTTGAAGAAGAAAACCGAGTCTTTGAGCAGGCCGATGACCGTGCCTACATGGCGCTGCAACTGCAGCGCCTGGATATCCCCGCCAAACCCGGCGTGGCATTTTCACTGGTGCAGAAGCTGCTCGCCTTCAACAAAGCGGCAGCAGGCGGGCAACCGGTCGAGGTGGTGATTTTGTCGCGCAACGACCCGGTCTCAGGCATGCGGGTGTTTCGCTCGGCACAGCACTACGGCTTGCCCATCGAGCGTGGCAGCTTTACCCGGGGTCAATCGCCCTGGCGCTACCTCAAGCCCTTGCACGCCAACTTGTTTTTAAGCACCC
Organism: Comamonadaceae bacterium CG_4_10_14_3_um_filter_60_75; assembly: GCA_002784245.1. GTDB lineage: Bacteria > Pseudomonadota > Gammaproteobacteria > Burkholderiales > Burkholderiaceae_C > Rhodoferax. The sequence goes on along the minus strand of PFKL01000169.1, from coordinate 4,333 downwards.
ACCTGAGCGATGTACGCGCCGCGCTGGCCGCGGGTGTGCCGGCTGCGCAGGTCTACCCGCAGTCGGTGCACGCCAGCGACGCCCACCCGAACGAGGTACGTATTGCTTTCGACGGCGACGCGGTGCTGTTCAGCGACGAGGCCGAGCGCGTGTATCAGACGCAAGGTTTGCAGGCTTTCCAGCAGCACGAGATCGACAAAGCAACACAGCCTTTGCCCGACGGGCCTTTTAAACCCCTGCTGGCCGCGCTTCAAACTTTGCAGCAATCTGGCACACCGGCGATGCGCATCCGCACCGCCTTGGTAACCGCGCGCAGCGCCCCGGCGCACGAGCGCGCGATCCGCACGCTGATGAACTGGCACATTGAGGTGGATGAGGCGATGTTCCTGGGTGGCCTGGCCAAAGGCGAGTTTCTGCGGGAGTTTGAACCGGATTTCTTCTTTGACGACCAAACCGGTCACATTGAAAGTGCCGCCCAACACGTGCCCTCAGGCCACGTCGCCAGTGGTGTGCGCAATTAATTTTCTGGCTTTTCCAGCTTGTTGATCTTGGTCGGCGAGAAGTTGTAAACCTCGCTGGTGATCGCACCCGGCGCCAGGTTGGCACTGGTGTTCTGTGGCGGTTCGATCTGGTTGCGCACCTGTTGCTGCACCTGCACCGCGCTGGCACTGGCTTCCCACAGCGACTTGATGTGATCAATGAGGATTTTGGAGAGGGGCTCGGGCGGTGGGTCTTCCACTTTCTCAGGGGCCGGGCGCTTGATGGTCCAGTCTTTGGGCGGGTTCGCCGCCTCAGCGCCAGGGCGTACCGGGTCCGACACACTGCTGTAAACACCTTCGCCCGCACTGGGCTTGTCGACCTGCTTGATCAGGTTGACCACACCGGGCGTTGGTTCGGCTGGTGCAGCGGCCTGCACGGGCGGGTTTACCGGCACCACAGGCACCACGCGTCCCGTTGTCAATGCAGCAGCCTCGACGGCCACGGGCCGTACGCTCTGGATTCGATCAATGGATGTGAGTGGCATGATGCTTGCGGCGACAGAATAGGTCTGGGTCTTTCCTCCGTTCGTACGACTGTTAACGGCAGAAATGGAGGGTGATTAAGGGTTATTTTCAAAATTTTCTGCATTACCCAAAAAAATCCGGCATTTAAACGCCTAAAAATTAGGGTTAACCCTTACATCAAAAGGTTGCACCTCTCCTACGATCGCGCCTGTTTGACACAACAGAGGCACTCCCCATGACCACCGTCACCCTTGGCATCAAAGTCGATGAAACGCTGCGCACGCGCATCAAAGACGCCGCACAAACGCAGGGCAAAACGCCGCATTGGCTGATCAAACAGGCCGTGTTGCAGTATGTTGACAGCCTGGAGCGCGGCGGCAAACCAAGCATTGCACCATTGCGCGCCCATGACACACCCGACGCCGACACGCCCGACCACGACGTGGCAGACCCGGCGCCCGCGCAATGGCCCGAGCAGCCGTTTCTGGACTGGGCGCAAAGTGTCCTGCCACAAACCGATTTGCGCGCGGCGATCACCGCCGCCTGGCACCGGCCTGAAACCCAATGCGTACCGATGCTGGTGCCACTGGCGCGGGTCGACGACCCTGCTGCGCGCAGCGCCATCGAGCAAACCGCCGTGCGCCTGGTGCAGGGCCTGCGCGCCAACCAGGCCAGCGGCGGCGTGGAGGCGCTGGTGCAGGAGTTTTCGCTGTCCAGCCAGGAAGGTGTGGCACTGATGTGCATGGCCGAAGCGCTGCTGCGCATTCCCGACAACGCCACCCGCGACGCGCTGATTCGCGACAAGCTCAGCCACGGTGACTGGCAGTCGCACCTGGGCAATTCGCCGTCGATGTTTGTCAACGCCGCCGTCTGGGGCCTGATGCTTACCGGCAAACTGACCGCCACCGCCAGCGAAAAATCGCTTGGCAGCGCGCTCACCCGGCTGATCGGCAAGGGCGGCGAGCCGCTGATCCGCCAGGGCGTACACCGCGCCATGAAACTCATGGGCGAGCAATTTGTCACCGGGCAAACCATCTCTGAGGCGCTGGCCAACAGCCGCGCGCTGGAGAAAAAAGGCTTTCGCTACTCGTACGACATGCTTGGCGAAGCGGCCACCACCGAGGCTGACGCCGAGCGCTATGTGGCTTCGTACGAGCAATCGATCCACGCCATTGGCAAGGCCTCCAACGGCCGCGGCATTCATGACGGGCCGGGCATTTCGGTCAAGCTCTCGGCCCTGCACACGCGCTACAGCCGCGCGCAGCGCGACCGCGTCATGGGCGAGCTGTTGCCACGCCTGACCAAATTGGCGCTGCTGGCGCGCCAGTATGACATTGGCATCAACATCGACGCCGAAGAATCCGACCGGCTGGAACTGTCGTTGGACCTGCTCGAAGCGCTGTGCTTTGAGCCCCAGCTCAAGGGCTGGAACGGCATTGGCTTTGTGGTGCAGGCGTACCTGAAACGCTGCCCGTATGTGATCGACCATGTGATCGACCTGGCCAGGCGAAGCAACCGGCGGCTGATGATCCGTTTGGTCAAGGGCGCGTATTGGGACGCTGAAATCAAGCACGCGCAACTCGACGGCCACGAAGGCTACCCCGTTTTCACGCGCAAGGTGTACACCGACGTGTCTTACCTGGCCTGCGCGCGCAAACTGCTGGCCGCGCCCGACGCGGTCTACCCGCAATTTGCCACGCACAACGCGCAAACGCTGGCCAGCATCTACCACATGGCCGGCAACAACTATTACCCCGGCCAATACGAGTTCCAGTGCCTGCACGGCATGGGCGAGCCGTTGTACGAGCAGGTGACCGGCTCGGTGACCGAGGGCAAGCTGGGCCGACCATGCCGCATTTACGCGCCGGTGGGCACGCATGAGACGCTGCTGGCCTACCTGGTGCGCCGCCTGCTGGAAAACGGCTCCAACACGTCGTTCGTCAACCGCATTGGCGACGCCCGGGTCAAGGTCGAAGACCTGGTGAGTGACCCGGTGCAAGAAACAATCGACATCGGCACCAGCACCGGCGTGTTGGGCACACCGCACGCCAGGATCGCGCTGCCACGTCAGCTGTTTGCTGACCTGGGCGCGCAGTCACGGCTCAATTCCAGCGGCCCGAATCTGGCCAACGAACAACAACTGGCGTCGCTGGCGGCAGGATTGTTGCGCAGCACCCAGATCACCTACACCGCCGCCACCAGCGGCGCAGACATTGGCGCGATCAACCCGTCCACTGCCGTTGCCGAAGGCTGGCAGCGTGTGTGCAATCCAGCCAATTTGAGCGATGTGGTGGGTTGGGTGCTGCCCGCCAGCGCCGCTGACGTCAACGCGGCCGTGCAACGCAGCGAACACGCCACCCGCATCTGGCAAGGCACACCGCCGCCCGCACGCGCGGCCTGCCTGGCCCGTGCCGCCGACCTGCTGGAGCAGCGCAGCCAGAGCCTGCTGGGGCTGATCGTGCGCGAAGCAGGCAAATCGCTGCCCAACGCGATCTCTGAAATCCGCGAGGCGGTCGACTTCCTGCGCTACTACGCTGCGCAGGTGCAGGCGACGTTTGACAACGAGACACACCGCCCGCTGGGCGTGGTGCTGTGCATCAGCCCGTGGAATTTTCCGCTGGCTATTTTTACCGGCCAGGTCGCCGCTGCCCTGGCTGCGGGCAACTGTGTGCTGGCCAAACCCGCCGAGCAAACGCCGCTGATCGCCGACGTGATGGTGCGCATCCTGCTTGAGGCTGGTGTGCCGCAGGATGCGGTGCAACTGGTGCCCGGCAGCGGCGAAACCGTGGGCGCAGCACTGGTCGCGCACCCGGTGGTGGCGGGGGTCATGTTCACCGGCTCGACCGAGGTGGCCCGGCTGATTGCCAGAACGCTGGCGCAGCGCATGAGCGCACAAGGCCACTGTATCCCGCTGATTGCCGAGACCGGCGGCCAGAACGCCATGGTGGTCGACTCCTCTGCTCTGGCCGAGCAGGTGGTGGGCGACGTGCTGGCCTCGGCTTTTGACTCGGCCGGGCAGCGCTGCTCTGCCCTGCGCCTGCTGTGCGTGCAGGACGACGTGGCCGACCGTGTCATCGGCATGATCAAGGAAGCGATGCGTGAGTGGGTCATGGGCAACCCGGACCGCATGCACACCGACGTCGGCCCGGTGATCGACGAAGACGCGCGTGGCCAGATCGAGCGGCACATCGCCCACATGGCCTCACAAGGCCAGATGGTGACCCGGCTGGGGCGCGACGAAGGCCGCGAACACGGCCATTTTGTGTTGCCAACGCTCATTGAAATTGATAGCGTGTCACGCCTGCAACGTGAGGTGTTCGGCCCTGTTT
>PFKL01000180.1 GCA_002784245.1 Comamonadaceae bacterium CG_4_10_14_3_um_filter_60_75 | reverse complement strand
TGATCACCATGCCCAACATCATGCAGGCGATTTTTGCGGCGTATCTGCTGGCGTTCACCTTGAGCTTTGACGACGTGGTGATTGCCGAGTTTCTGTCCGGCCCGGGTGTCAACACCTTGCCGCAGGTGATTTTTGGCTACGCCCGCCGCGGCATCAACCCGACCATTTATGCCGCGGCCACCTTGCTGATTGCCTCGGTGACGCTGGTGGTGATTGGTTACAGCGTCTGGGTGGCACGCCAGACGCGCAAGCGCGAACGTGAGATGGCGGCGGCCGTGCGCGCTGAAATGGTGGCCTTGCAGCCGCACTGAATTTATATGCTTTATTGGCCTCTAGCCCTTATGTAATAAGCGCAAGCAGCTATTTTTTTTGAAATATTTTTTATGACAACAAGCTCTTACGACGGCCGTGCGCTGATCAATGGCCAACGCGTTGCTGCGTTGGATGGCCAAACTTTTGACTGCATTTCTCCGGTGGATGGTCGTCTGCTGACCCAGGTGGCACGTTGCGGACAGCGGGATGTGGATGCGGCTGTGGCCGCAGGACGCGCCGCGTTTGAAGACCAGCGCTGGCGCGGTCTGGCTCCGGCCGCACGCAAGCGCGTGATGATTAAATTTGCCGACCAGTTGCTCGCCCATGCTGATGAGCTTGCGCTGATGGAAACGCTGGACATGGGCAAACCGATTCAATACGCCCGCAGCGTGGATGTCAACAGCGCCGCCAACTGCCTGCGCTGGTACGGCGAGGCGGTGGACAAAATTTACGACGAGATCGCGCCCACCGCCAGCACCGCGCTGGCGCTCATCACCCGCGAACCGATGGGCGTGGTGGGCGTGATCGTGCCGTGGAATTACCCGATGATCATGGCCGCCTGGAAGATCGCACCGGCGCTGGCTGCGGGCAACTCGGTGGTCTTGAAGCCCAGTGAAAAGTCCCCCCTGACCGCGCTGCGTCTGGCTGAATTAGCTTTGGAAGCGGGCATTCCACCGGGCGTGTTCAATGTGGTGCCAGGTTTCGGCACGGAAGCGGGTAGCCCGCTGGCGCTGCACATGGACGTGGACTGCATCGCCTTCACTGGCTCGACCCGCGTGGGCAAACAGATTCACGTGATGGCGGGGCAAAGCAACCTCAAGCGCGCTTGGACTGAACTCGGCGGCAAGTCGCCCAACATCGTGTTTGCCGATTGCCCGGATTTGGATAAAGCGGTGGCTGCGGCGGTGGGCAGCATCTTCTTCAACCAGGGGGAAAGCTGCAACGCGCCGTCGCGCCTGTATGTCGAGGCCAGTATCCAGGCGCAGTTTCTGGAGAAAGCCGTGGCGTTGGCGCCGGGCTACGTGCCGGGCAATCCGCTGGACAAGGCTACCGTGATGGGAGCCATCGTGGATCAGGTGCAATTGAACAGCGTCATGCGTTACATCGACCTGGGTCAAAAAGAAGGCGCCACGCTGTTGGCCGGTGGCCAGCAGGTAGCTCCCGTTGCGGGCGGCTGTTATGTGCAGCCGACGATCTTTGCCGGGGTCACGCCGGAGATGACGATTTGCCGCGAAGAGATTTTTGGTCCGGTGCTGTCGGTACTGCCGTTCACCGATGCCGCCGATGTGGTCAAACAGGCCAACGCCAGTGTGTATGGCTTGCAGGCGGCGGTGTGGACGCGCGACATCAACAAGGCGCACGGCGTTGCGCGCGCCCTGCGTGCGGGCACGGTCCATGTGAACCAGTATGACGAGGACGACATCACCGTGCCGTTTGGTGGCTACAAGCAAAGCGGGGTGGGGCGCGACAAGTCGCTGCACGCGTTTGACAAATACACCGAGACCAAAACCACCTGGATTCGTATTGACAGCCCGGTGCAAAGCTGAAATTTGCATTGAATAGCTATTAATAAAATAGCTGCTTGCGCTTGTTAAATAAGGGCTTGAAGCCTAAAACCTTATGAATCCCTATGACGCGACGATCCAGCGCCTGCAGGCGCAGGGCATCCATTCCATCCTTACCCAGTTCTGTGACCTGCATGGTGCGGCCAAGGGCAAGCTGGTGCCGCTGGCCAACCTGCGCGAGTGGGTGGAAGTGGGCGCTGGCTTTGCCGGTCCGAGCATCTGGGGCACCGGGCTGGGTCGCTTTGGCCCGCGCAGCGAGTACTACGGGCGCGTGCAGCCTGAAAGCTTGCGGCCGCTGCCCTTCATGCCAGGTGTGGCGCACGCGGTGTGCGACGGTTACGCGGGTGGGCAGGCACTCGACACCTGTTCACGCCAGTTGCTCAAACACCAGTTGCGTCGTCTGGTCGAGCGTGGCTGGATGCTGTGGGTGGGCATCGAGCCCGAGTTTTTTCTGCTCAAACAGGACGAACAAGGCCGGTGGCGTGGTGCCGATGCGCTGGATGTGCTGGCCAAGCCGTCTTATGACCTCAAAGCCATTGCGCGCAATTTTGGTTTTCTCGACGACATGCGCCAGGTGCTGACGCAACTCGGCTTTCAGCTGCAACAAATCGACCACGAAGACGCCTGTGGTCAGTACGAAATCAACTACAAGTTTGACGATGCGCTGGCCGCGGCGGACCGCTTCATGTTGTTCAAATTGGCGGCGCATGCGGTTGCAGAAAAGCATGACTGCGTGTTCAGCTGCATGCCCAAGCCGTTCGCCAACGCGCCGGGCAGTGGGCTGCACTTTCACCTGAGCCTGACCGATGCTCAGGGGCGAGCGGTCTTTACCGACCGCGCTGATGCATTGCAACTCAGTGCGTCGGGCTACAGTTTTGTGGCGGGTCTGTTGCACCATGCAGATGCCTTGAGTGCGCTGTGCGCGCCCACGGTGAACAGTTACAAGCGGCTGGCGGTCAGCCACAGCGCTTCCGGCAGCACCTGGTCGCCAGTCTGGAAGGCTTATGGCGACAACAATCGTACCTGTCTGGCGCGCACCGTGGCCGGGCGCATCGAGTGGCGTTTGCCCGATCCATCTTGCAATGTCTATGCGGCCCTTGCCGCCGCGCTGGCAGCGGGGCTGGATGGTATCGACGGTGCCATGACCGCACCACCGGCCTGCACGCACGATCTCTATGAGCGTTTTGCCCAAGGGCTGGAGATGCCCTCACGTCTGCCGCCTGACCTGGGCCAGGCGCTGCACGCGCTGACAGCAGACGAGACGTTGACGCGCGCGGTAGGTACTGAGTTCTGTGAGCAGTTTTTGGCTATCAAAGGCCAAGAATGGCAGGACTACTGTCAGCAGGTCAGTGCATGGGAGTTTCAGCGCTACGCCGACGCATTCTGATTTTTCCATGTGGAAAAACAATTTCGCATAATGAAATGCCGGCATAGCACGGCTAATTTATTTTTCTTATGATAAAAAATAAATTACCGTATTGCAAAATAATGCTCTCAACCTATTGATTTATATGCAATAAAAAAATGTCTTCTATAAGACATAAGATCAAAATTATGTCTTATAGAAGACATAGAATCAGCATCAAGCCACCAGTTTGCAGTTCTTGATTCTGGTGAACCTTTTTTCAATCAACCAGGAGTTTTTCATGTCCCAAGCTCTCACCGCACAACTTAGCCGTGAACAACAAATCGCCGCTCTCGAAAAAGACTGGGCCACCAACCCACGCTGGAAAGGCATCAAACGCGGTTACAGCGCGGCTGACGTGGTGCGTCTGCGTGGTTCGTTTCCGATCGAATACACCCTGGCACGTCGTGGTGCTGAAAAGCTGTGGGACCTGTTGCACACCGAAGACTACGTCAACTGCCTGGGCGCGCTGACCGGTGGTCAAGCCATGCAGCAAGTTAAAGCGGGCGTGAAAGCCATCTACCTGTCAGGCTGGCAAGTGGCTGCAGACAACAACACCTCGATGTCCATGTACCCCGACCAATCGCTGTACGCCGTGAGTTCGGTACCCACTGTGGTCGAGCGCATTAACAACACCTTCCGCCGTGCCGACGAAATCCAGCACTCCAAAGGTATTGACGCGGGCGACAAGGGTTACATCGACAACTTCGCCCCGATCGTGGCCGATGCCGAAGCCGGTTTTGGCGGCGTGCTCAACGGCTTTGAGCTGATGAAGAACATGATCAAAGCCGGTGCCGCAGGCGTGCACTGGGAAGATCAACTGGCTTCGGTCAAAAAATGCGGCCACATGGGCGGCAAAGTGCTGGTGCCCACCGCTGAAGCGATCCAAAAACTCGTCGCAGCCCGCATGGCGGCAGACGTTTGCGGCGTGCCCACTTTGGTGATTGCCCGCACCGACGCCGAAGCCGCTGACTTGTTGACCAGCGACTACGACGCCAACGACAAGCCGTTCCTGACCGGTGAACGCACCGCTGAAGGCTTCTACAAATCACGCAAGGGTCTGGATCAAGCCATCAGCCGCGCCGTGGCTTATGCTGACTACGCTGACCTGGTGTGGTGCGAAACTGGTACGCCGGATCTGGAATTTGCCCGTAAATTTGCCGAGGCCGTGCGCGCTAAACACCCTGGCAAGCTGTTGGCTTACAACTGTAGCCCGTCCTTCAACTGGAAGAAAAACCTGGACGATGCCACCATCGCCAAGTTCCAGAAAGAACTCGGTGCCATGGGTTACAAGTACCAGTTCATCACCCTGGCTGGCATCCACTCCATGTGGTACAACATGTTTGACCTGGCGCAAGACTACGTCAAACGTGGCATGACGGCCTACATCGAGCGTGTGCAAGAACCCGAATTTGCGGCACGTGAGCGTGGTTACACCTTTGTGTCGCACCAGCAAGAAGTGGGCACCGGTTACTTTGACG
>PFKL01000170.1 GCA_002784245.1 Comamonadaceae bacterium CG_4_10_14_3_um_filter_60_75 | reverse complement strand
ATGGTGTCGATGATCTGGTTTTGCTGACGCAGACCCAGGTGGCGGCGCTGGAGCCCGAGCTCTGCTGCGTTGGTGCCTTGCTGTCGCCCAGCACCGGCATTGTCAGCAGCCACGCCTTGATGCTCTCGCTGCAAGGCGATCTTGAGAACATGGGCGGTTTTGTCGTGCTAAATTCGCCTGTAGCCCTTGTCCTGCAAGCGCAACACGCTATTGAATTAGAAACATCTGACGGCACCAGGATCAGTGCTGACTGGCTGGTCAATGCCGCTGGGCATGGCGCTGTCACACTAGCAAAAACATGCCAGGCGCTGGATCCGCAACACATTCCCACCGCTTACTTTGCCAAAGGCAACTATTTCACTTTAGGTTCACGTGTGCCGTTTTCACACCTGATTTATCCGGTACCCGAGGCCGCTGGTTTGGGCGTGCACTTGACGCTGGATCTGGGCGGTCAGGCCAAGTTCGGGCCCGATGTGCAATGGGTCGAATCCTTTGATGATTTGCAAGTCGACCCCGACCGGGGCAGTGCGTTTTATGCCGAGGTCAGAAAGTATTGGCCGGCGTTGCCCGATGGCGCGTTACAGCCCGGCTATGCGGGGGTTCGCCCCAAGATCAGCGGTCCCGGCGCGGTCGCAGCGGATTTTCGGGTTGAAGGCCCCGCCAGTCATGGCGTACCGGGGTTGATCAATTTGTTTGGTATCGAATCGCCCGGCCTGACCAGCGCCCTGGCATTGGCTGACGATGTCGCCCGCATGGTGCAGCGCGGCGCGTAAGACGCTTGCTGCGCTTACGCTATGCTGCGGTTTGGTTGTCCCTTGCATCTCTTATTACTGAAAGTCTGTCATGTTGCTACAAGCTGAACTCTCGCAACTCGTGTTGGTTGATTACCAGGCCCGCTTGATGCCAGCCATCTTTGAGGCTCCGCTGGTGTTGGCCAATGGGGTGCGCCTGGCGCAAGCAGCACGTTCATTGAAAGTGCCAGTTTTTGGCACCGAGCAGAACCCGTCGAAATTGGGCGGCAACGCCGCTGAACTGGCGGCCTTGTGTGACAAAACACTGGCAAAAATGCAGTTCAGTGCGGTCGAGGAAGGTTTGAGCGATTGGCTGCGTCCACCACTGGGCCCTGCGCCGGGCAATGCGCGCAGTCTGCCCAAGCATTTGCAAAAACCGTCGAACACGCCCACCGAGCGCAGCAGCGTCGTCGTGGCAGGCTGTGAGACGCATGTGTGCCTGTTGCAGACCGCATTGCAGCTGCTCGAGGATGATTTCGACGTCTGGGTCGTTACCGACGCGTGCAGTTCGCGTACCGAGCGCAATCGGGATGCGGCGTTTGACCGCCTCGCAGGTGCAGGGGCTGAGCTCGTTACCACCGAAATGGTGGTGTTCGAGTGGTTGCGCTCGGCAGAACATCCACAGTTCAAAGCGGTTCAGGCGCTAATCAAATAGCATTTGGCGTCGTGCGCAGGAAAGCGGCTTTGTTAGTCAGCGTTGTGCAAGCTGATTGCTCATAATTATGAATTCAGTTTATTTCACAACACACGGAGACAACTCATGACGACGTACGCAGAATTTCACCAACGTTCCCTGAATGACCGCGATTGCTTCTGGGGTGAACAGGCCAAGCTGGTTGACTGGAAGGTGCAACCGACCCAGGTCTGCGATTACAGCAACCCGCCGTTTGCCAAGTGGTTTGTCGGTGGCGTGACCAACCTTTGCCACAACGCAGTGGACCGTCATCTGGCGACGCGCGCGGACCAATCGGCCCTGATTTTTGTCTCTACCGAAACCAATCAGGAAAAGATATATACATTCAAGGAGCTACACGCCGAAGTGCAACGCATGGCAGCCACGCTCAAAAGCCTGGGTGTCGGCAAGGGCGACCGGGTGTTGATCTATATGCCAATGATTCCCGAGGCCGCCTTCGCCATGCTGGCCTGCACCCGCATTGGTGCGATTCACTCGGTGGTGTTTGGCGGTTTTGCCTCGGGTTCTCTGGCCTCGCGCATTGAAGACGCTGAACCCAAAGTGGTTATCAGCGCCGATGCGGGTTCGCGCGGCGGCAAGGCGGTGGCGTACAAGCCCTTGCTGGACGAAGCGCTGCGCCTGTCCAAGTACAAGCCCGAATCAGTCTTGCTGGTTGATCGCGGTATGGCTCCCATGGAATTGGTTGCAGGGCGCGACAAACTGTGGGCGCCGTTGCGGGAGCAACACTTCAACGACGTCGTGCCCTGCGAGTGGGTCGACGCCACCCACCCCAGCTACACGCTCTACACCAGCGGTACCACGGGCAAACCCAAAGGTGTGCAGCGCGACACCGGTGGCTATGCGGTGGCCCTGGCGGCCAGCATGAAACACATCTATTGCGGCGAAGCCGGTGAAACCTATTTCTCGACCAGCGACATTGGCTGGGTGGTCGGTCACAGCTACATCATTTATGGCCCGCTGATCGCCGGCATGGCCACTATCATGTACGAAGGTCTGCCGATTCGTCCGGATGGCGGCATTTGGTGGAGCCTGGTCGAGAAGTACAAGGTCACCGTGATGTTCAGTGCGCCCACTGCCATTCGCGTGCTCAAGAAACAGGATCCGGCTTACCTGACCAAGTACGACTTGTCGTCGCTCAAGGCCTTGTTCCTGGCCGGCGAACCTTTGGACGAGCCAACCGCGCAGTGGATCAGTGCCGGCCTGGGCCGTCCTATCATCGACAACTACTGGCAAACCGAAACCGGCTGGCCGATCTTGGCTATTTCCAAAGGTGTTGACGACTCGCCGACCAAATTTGGTTCGCCCGGCAAGGCGGTCTATGGCTACAACGTCAAACTGCTTGACGATCAGACCGGTGCCGAGCTGACCGGCCCCAATGAAAAGGGCGTGGTAGCCATCGAAGGACCGTTGCCCCCGGGATGCATGCAGACTGTGTGGCGTGACGACGCGCGTTTTGTAGAGACGTATTGGAAGAGCGTTCCCGGCAAAATGGTGTACAGCACGTTTGACTGGGGCATTCGTGACGCCGACGGTTATTACTTCATTCTGGGACGAACTGACGACGTGATCAATGTCGCCGGTCACCGTCTTGGCACCCGCGAGATCGAGGAAAGCATCTCGGCGCACCCCAACGTTGCCGAAGTGGCAGTGGTGGGCGTGGCCGACCCGTTGAAAGGACAGGTGGCGATGGCGTTTGCGGTGGTCAAGGACGCGTCGCTGGTGCCCGACGAGGCCTCCAAGCTCAAGCTGGAAGGCGAAATCATGAAGATCGTTGACAAAGACCTCGGTGCGGTGGCGCGCCCGGCACGGGTGCGCTTTGTGACGATTCTGCCCAAGACGCGCAGCGGCAAGTGCTTGCGCCGGGCCATCGCCGCGGTGTGCGAAGGCCGCGATCCGGGTGACCTGACCACCATGGATGACCCCGCCGCCTTGCAGCAGATCAAGGATCTGATCGCAGCTTAAAAGCTATTACGCAATAGCCCCTTGTAAGGATTGGGCCATCATTCGATGGCACAATCCTTTGTTGCAAACGGCCCTTCCAACGCCACTGTCGCATCCGCCAAACGGTCAAGCCGTGACGCGGGAGGTTAATCAACCATCAGCTTTAACCAGCTAAAGTTTCCCCAAGGGAAATGAAAGTCAGCGAAATATATGAGTGAGACCAACTCGGTTTATCAAGCCTATCAGGCGAACACCTACCTGTTTGGTGGGAACGCCCCGTACGTCGAAGAAATGTACGAAAACTACCTGGCCAATCCGGGCAGTGTGCCAGACACCTGGCGCGATTACTTTGACGCCCTGCAGCATGTGCCCGCCGTTGACGGCAGCAATGCCAGAGACGTTCCCCATCAACCGGTGATCGACGCTTTTGCGCAACGCGCCAAGGCCGGCGGCACCAAGGTGGTGGTCGCCGCCGGTGCCGATTCTGACCTGGGCCGCAAGCGTGTGTCGGTGCAGCAATTGATTGCAGCCTACCGCAATGTGGGTGCCAGTTGGGCTGACCTGGACCCGTTGAAACGTCAGGAGCGTCCTGCCATTCCCGAATTGGAACCGTCATTTTACGGTTTCACGGATGCCGATTTTGAAACCGTCTTCAATACCAGCAATACGTTTTTTGGCAAAGAAGTCATGTCGTTACGTGATCTTCTTAATGCTTTGCGTGAAACTTATTGCGGATCGATTGGTGCCGAATACATGTACCTGACCGACCAGACGCAAAAGCGCTGGTGGCAGCAACGCCTGGAAAGCGTTCGCTCCAAACCCAATTTTGACGTTCAGAAAAAGAAACACATACTTGACCGTTTGACCGCTTCTGAGGGCTTGGAGCGCTTCTTGCACACCAAATATGTGGGCCAGAAGCGTTTTTCTCTGGAGGGCGGCGAAAGTTTCATCGCAGCCATGGATGAGCTGATCCAGCAAGCCGGTGCGCGTGGCGTCCAAGAGATCGTCATCGGCATGGCACACCGTGGCCGCCTGAACGTGCTGGTGAACACACTGGGCAAGATGCCAGGCGGTCTGTTTGCCGAGTTTGACCACTCCGCGCCGGAAGACCTGCCCTCAGGTGACGTGAAATACCACCAGGGCTTCAGCTCGGACGTGACCAGCCCCGGTGGCCCGGTGCACCTGAGTCTGGCGTTCAACCCGTCGCACCTGGAAATTGTCAACCCGGTGGTGGAGGGCTCGGTGCGCGCGCGCATGGACCGCCGCGCCGACCCTACCGGCCGCCAGGTGCTGCCGGTGCTGGTGCACGGCGATGCGGCTTTTGCCGGCCAGGGCGTCAACCAGGAAACCCT
>PFKL01000175.1 GCA_002784245.1 Comamonadaceae bacterium CG_4_10_14_3_um_filter_60_75 | reverse complement strand
GTCCGGGTAGACCATGGCGGCAATGATGGCCAGGCTGCCGCCACCCGTGCACAGGTCCAGCACGCGGTGCGTATCCTCGCCCAGCCAGTAGTCCAGGCTGCCTTCCATCAGCACCTCGGCAATGAGCGAGCGCGGCACGATGGTGCGCTCGTCCACATAAAACGCCACGCCTTGCAGCCAGGCCTCGTGTGTGAGGTAAGCCGCAGGCTTGCGGGTACGGATGCGTTCCTCAAAAAGTGTAGCTACGCGCGCTTGATCTACCTGGGCTACAGGCCTTTTTGCTATGGAACCGTCACCGTCCAACGGCGAATCCAGTGGCAGGCCCAGGCACCACAGCACCAGCCAGGCGGCTTCGTCAAAAGCATTAGTGGTGCCGTGGCCGAACGCCACGCCAGCAGCTTCGAGCTGGTGTGCGCCTTTGTCAATCAGAGCAATGATCGTCATGCCACCAGCCCGGTGTGCAAGTTGTCGAGCACGCGGCGGTAGATATTTTTCAGCGGCTCAATGTCGGCCAGGGCAACGCACTCGTCAATTTTGTGGATGCTGGCGTTGGGCGGGCCGAGTTCAAGCACTTGCGGGCAGATGCTGGCAATGAAGCGGCCGTCGCTGGTGCCGCCGCTGGTAGACAACTCGGTGGCCAGGCCGGTCTCTGCCCGAATGGCGCTGGCCACCGCGTCGACCAAGGTGCCCGGTGTGGTCAGAAACGGCAGGCCGCCAACGACCCAGCTCAGATCAAAATCCAGGCCATGCCTGTCCAGCACAGCCTGCAAACGCGCTTGCAGCGATTCGGGTGTCGACTCGGTACAAAACCTGAAGTTGAAATCGACCACCAGCGTGCCGGGAATGACGTTGCTGGCGCCGGTGCCGCCATGGATGTTGCTGACCTGCCAGCTGGTGGGCGGAAAAAACGCGTTGCCACGGTCCCATTCGAGGCCAACCAGCTCGGCCAGCGCCGGGGCCAGCAGATGAATGGGGTTTTTTGCCAGCTGCGGGTAGGCGATGTGGCCTTGCACGCCTTTGACGGTCAGGCGGCCGCTCATGGTGCCACGGCGGCCGTTTTTGATCATGTCACCCGTGCGCTTGACCGAGGTGGGCTCGCCCACAATGCAGTAGTCCAGCCGTTCGCCGCGTGCGCGCAAGAGTTCAACCACTTTGACGGTGCCGTCCAGCGCCGGGCCTTCCTCGTCGCTGGTGAGCAGGAAGCCAATGGCCAGGGGCGTAGCGGGCTGCGCGGCGATGAATTCTTCGGTGGCCACTACAAACGCGGCCAGTGAGGTCTTCATGTCAGCCGCACCGCGGCCGTAGAGTTTGCCGTCGCGCTCGGTCGGGGTAAACGGGTCGCTCGTCCACTGCTCCAGCGGGCCGCTGGGGACAACGTCAGTATGCCCTGCAAATACTATTAAAGGTGTAGCTGCTTGCGCTTGTTCTGATTGGGCTGCAGGCCTTTTTGCCCATAAATTTGTGACGCGGAAGTGGTCTGGCCCGCTGACCAGTGTTTCCAGCCCAAAGCCCAGCGCAGCCAGGCGCTGGCCGATGATGTTTTGGCAGTGGGCGTCCTGTGGCGTCTCAGACGGGCAAGCAATCAGTTGTTTGGCCAGGGCCAGGGTTGCAGTCATGTTCTGGTGTTTCAGTGGCTCATGTCGAGTGTGATTTCGGTAAACGACGCTTTGTCGTCGTCGTCCTGTTCGGCTGCTTTGGCCAGCGCTTGCGCGTTGGCATGGCTGGTGAAGTCGTTTTGCAGGCGCCACATCAGGTTGGTGGGCGAGTCGGCATTGGCCAGACCTTCCTTGCGGTCAACAATGGCGCCAGAGATCAGGCGGGCAATGTCCTGTTCGAAAGTCTGACTGCCTTCGGCGAGCGACTTTTCCATCGCTTCGACGATGCCGGAGAAGTTGCCTTTTTCGATCATCTCGGCAATCAGGCGGGTGTTGAGCATGATCTCGACCGCTGGCGTGCGCTTGCCTTCGACCGTGCGCAACAGTCGCTGTGAAATGATCGCCTTGAGCGACGCGGCCAGGTCACCCAACAAGGTTTGCCGCACCTCGACCGGGAAGAAGCTGAGGATACGGTTGAGCGCCTGGTAGCTGTTGTTAGCGTGCAGCGTGGCCAGACACAGGTGGCCGGTTTGCGCGTAGGCGATGGCGGCGGTCATGGTTTCACGGTCGCGAATCTCACCGATCAGGATCACGTCGGGCGCCTGGCGCAGCGCATTTTTCAACGCCACCTGCGTCGACTGGGTGTCGGTACCTACTTCGCGTTGATTGATCACCGAGCGCTTGTTCTTGAACAAAAACTCCACCGGGTCTTCGATCGTCAAAATGTGCCCGGACATGCTGGCGTTGCGGTGGTCGATCATCGACGCCAGCGTGGTGCTTTTGCCCGAACCCGTGGCGCCGACCATCAGGATCAGGCCGCGCTTTTGCAGCATCAACTCAGCCAGCGCCGGCGGCAGCGACAGCGAAGCCATGGTCGGCACTTCGTTGATGATGAAGCGAATGACGGCGGCAAACGAGCCTCGCTGGCGCATGCCGCTGATGCGGAAACGGCCGACGCCAGGCATTGACCAGGCGACGTTGAGTTCGTTGAGCTCCTGCAATTCTTCGATCTGTTTGGGCGGCAGAATTTCGCTAAGCAGGTTCAACGGTGCTTCTGGCGGCAAGATCTGGCTATTGATCGGAACGCACACGCCGTTGATGCGGATCAGCGCCGGCGATTGCGCCGACAAGTACACGTCAGAGGCTTTTTTTTCGGCCATCAACTTGAGGATGCGCCGCATGGTGCCGGGGTTGGATTCTTCTGCGATGGCCATAGTTAACCTTTCCAAATTTCACTGCGTGTAAATGTTGGTCTGTCCCTCAAGGGGGAGACATCCGAATATTAGTTGGGGACAGAGCAAATTTCACTGCGTGTAAATGTTGGTCTGTCCCTCAAGGTCTCAGTAAGTCGTTGAGGCTTGTCTTGGCCCGGGTTTGTGCGTCGACACGCTTGACGATGATGGCTGCGTACAGGCTGTACTTGCCGTCGTCCTTGGGCAAGCTGCCGCTGATGACAACCGAGCCCGCCGGAATGCGGCCGTAAGTGACTTCGCCGCTGGCGCGGTCGTAGATGGGGGTGCTCTGGCCGATATACACGCCCATTGAAATGACCGAGTTTTCTTCGACGATGACGCCTTCGACCACTTCAGAGCGGGCGCCGATGAAGCAGTTGTCTTCGATGATGGTGGGGCCGGCCTGCATCGGCTCGAGCACGCCACCCAAGCCCACGCCGCCGCTCAGGTGCACGTTTTTGCCAACCTGCGCGCAGCTGCCCACGGTGGCCCAGGTGTCAACCATGGTGCCTTCGTCCACAAAAGCGCCGATGTTCACGTAAGACGGCATCAAGATCACGCCCGGGGCCAGGTAGCTGCCGCGCCGGGCCACCGCGGGCGGCACCACGCGCACGCCGGTGGCTTTCATGCCGGCCTCGGTCATGTCGCCGAATTTGGTGGGCACCTTGTCGTAAAAGCCCAGGTCACCAGCCTTGACAAGTTCGTTGTCGCGCAGCCGAAAGCTCAGCAGCACAGCTTTTTTGATCCACTGGTGCGTCGTCCATTGGCCAACGCCGGTGCGGGTGGCTACGCGCAGGTGGCCGTTGTTGAGCTGGTGAATGACGTGCGCCACCGCATCGGTCACTTCTTTGGGCGCAGAGGCGGCGGAAATGTTGGCGCGGTCGTCCCACGCGGCGTCGAGGATGGCTTGGAGTTGTTGGGTCATGGTGCTCTGTGTCTGGAGAATGAATGGGTGAATGATATATGGGTGTTGGGTTGACCGTGCTCTTGTTGTTGAGATGCCTTGTGTTTAAGAGATACCGCTTGTTTTTGGGGATCAAATGCCAGTGGCTTTGGTGCGCCCCGCGCGGCAACCGGCAGGGGCGAACCCCTCATGGTGGAGTACCACAAATCGGTGTTCACCCCTGCCGGTTGCCGCGCGAGATGTGGGTACGCGGATGCTTAAAAGAGATACTCAGTCAAACTGACGACACTTTCTACGAAAGACGCCTCGCCTACAAAATCTACTACCGATTCCGCTAAGTGCCCTTTTTCCTCTTGACCACACAACGTCTAGCGCAGTGGCTGGCTTTGGCGGCCGACGATTTGTGGTACGCCACCATGAGGAGGCCGCCAAAGACTGCCGCTGTGCGGGTTGCACATCGACTACAGGGTTCGCGATCTTCAACCGCCCTGGCGTGTTTTGACAAATTCAACCATTCGCTGCGCCGCCTGCACGCATTCAGCGGTATCGGCTACCAGCGCCATGCGAATGCGCCCAGCCCCCGGGTTGTGCCCACGCGTCTCGCGCGCCAAAAACGAGCCCGGCAACACCGTCACATTGAACGTGGCATACAGCTCTTGGGCAAATAACTGGTCGTCACCGGCCACGTCGGCCCACAGGTAAAACCCGGCATCGGGCAAGGCCACTTCCATGACCGCGGCCAGCAGCGGGGTCACCTCGGCAAATTTGGCGCGGTACAACGCACGGTTTTCCACCACGTGCGCTTCGTCAGCCCATGCTGCCATGCTGGCGGCCTGCACCACCGGGCTCATGGCGCAACCGTGGTAGGTGCGGTACAGCAGAAACTGCGCCAGAATGGCCGCGTCGCCCGCCACAAAACCGCTGCGCATGCCAGGCAGGTTGCTGCGCTTGGACAGACTGGTGAGCGACACCAGGTTTGTGAAGTCGCTGCGGCCCAACTGTGCGGCGGCCTGCAATCCACCTAGCGGTGGCTCATCGCGGAAGTAAATCTCGCTGTAACACTCGTCCGA
>PFKL01000162.1 GCA_002784245.1 Comamonadaceae bacterium CG_4_10_14_3_um_filter_60_75 | reverse complement strand
TAAGGGTCTTGCGGGAACAGCAGCACGTGCTTGGTGTCGCCGTGCGACGCGTAGGCGCACGACAGCAAATCGGACTGTTGCGTGCGTGTGGGCATGCCGGTGGAAGGCCCGCCGCGCTGCACGTTGATGAGTGTCACCGGAATCTCGGCAAAGTAGGCCAAGCCGATGAATTCGGTCATCAGCGAGATGCCCGCGCCGGAGGTGGCGGTGAAAGCGCGTGCGCCGTTCCAGCCGGCACCGATGGCCATGCCGATCGATGCCAGTTCGTCTTCGGCTTGCACGATGGCGTATTTGTGCTGGCCAGTGGCTTCTTCGGTACGGAATTTGTCGCAGTATTTCTGGAACGCTTCGGGCACCGACGACGACGGTGTGATGGGGTACCAGGCGGCCACGGTGGCGCCACCGTAAACGCAGCCCAGACCGGCAGCGCTGTTGCCGTCGGTGAAGATCTGGTTGCCCACCTTGTCGGAGCGGCTTACGCGGATGCCCAAAGGGTATTGCAGGTGTTGCTTGACGTAGTCGCGGCCCATGTGCAGGGCTTTGATGTTGGAGTCCAGCAGACGCTCCTTGCCCTTGAACTGTTCGGAGAACAGCTTTTCAAACACGTCGGCATCGACGTCGAGCAGGGCCGAGAGCGCGCCCACGTAGATGATGTTCTTGAACAGCTGGCGCTGGCGTGGGTCGGTATAAGCAGCGTTGGTGATCTCGGTCAGCGGCACGCCCATGTTGTGTACATCGTCACGGAACATGCTGGTCGGAATCGGCCGGGTGCTGTCGTAAAACAGGTAACCACCGGGTTCGATCTCGGCAATGTCAGCCGCCCAGGTTTGCGGGTTCATGGCAACCATCATGTCGACACCACCGCGCCTGCCGTGGTAGCCTTTTTCGCACACCCGCGCTTCGTACCAGGTCGGCATGCCCTGGATGTTGCTCGGAAAGATGTTGCGCGGGCTCACCGGCACGCCCATGCGCATCACCGCGCGTGAGAACAACTCGTTGGCCGAGGCCGAGCCCGAGCCGTTGATGTTGGCAAATTTGATGACAAAGTCGTTAACAGCTTCGATGCGCTTCATGCGGCCTCCGTTTGAGCAACTTGGGTTTGCACGGCCGCATGGGAGTCGCGACAACGTGGCCCGGCCTGCGTGGTGTTGAGTAAAAATTTCTGCATGTCCCAGGCGCCGGTGGGGCAGCGCTCGGCGCACAGCCCGCAGTGCAGACACACGTCTTCGTCCTTGACCATGATGCGCCCGGTCTTGAGCTCGGCGGAAACATACAGGTCTTGCTTGGTGTTGACCGCTGGTGCTTTCAGGCGGGTGCGCAGGTCGGCCTCGTCGCCGTCGGCGGTAAAGGTGATGCAGTCCATCGGGCAGATGTCAACGCAGCCGTCGCATTCGATGCACAGGTTGCGGTTGAACACCGTCTGCACGTCACAGTTTAGGCAGCGGCTGGCTTCCTTGAACGCGGTGGCGGCGTCAAAGCCGAGTTCCACTTCCACCTTGATGCTCGCCAGCGCCTTCTCGGCCGTGGTCCATGGCACCTTGAAGCGCTTGTCGTTGGTCGGGTCGTTGCGGTAGCTCCACTCGTGAATGCCCATTTTTTGCGACATCAGGTTGACCGTGGGCGCCGGACGCCGGCTCACGTCTTCACCGCTCAGCAGGCGGTCAATCGACACCGCAGTTTCGTGCCCGTGGGCGACTGCGGTGATGATGTTCTTGGGGCCATACGCGGCGTCACCGCCAAAGAACACGTTGGGCAGCGTCGACTGGAACGTGCCCTCTTTGAGTACGGGCAAGCCCCACTTGTCGAATTCAAGCCCGAGGTCGCGCTCGATCCAGTTGAAAGAATTTTCCTGACCGACGGCGATCAGTACCTCGTCACAGGCAATTAGCACATCGGGTTCACCGGTGGGGATCAGGCTACGTTTGCCCTTGGCGTCGTATTCCGCACGTACGATCTCGAACGTCATGCCGGTGAGCTTGCCGTCCACGTGCTCGAACGTCTTGGGTACGTGGTAGTTCAGGATCGGGATGCCTTCGTGGGCGGCGTCTTCTTTCTCCCAGGGTGAGGCTTTCATCTCCTCAAAGCCGCTGCGCACGATGACCTTGACATCCTTGCCGCCCATGCGACGGGCGCTGCGGCAGCAGTCCATGGCGGTGTTGCCGCCGCCGAGCACAATGACGCGCTCGGCAGTTTTGGTGATGTGGCCGAACGATACCGACATCAGCCAGTCGATACCGATGTGGATATGCGCGGCGGCTTCTTTGCGGCCGGGTACCACCAGGTCACGCCCGCGCGGTGCGCCGCTGCCGACAAAGATGGCGTCATAGCCTTGCGCCAGCAGCGCTTTCATCGAGTCGATGCGTTTGCCGGACTGGAAGTCGACGCCCAGATTCAGGATCTGGTTGACTTCTTCGTCGAGTACCGCCTCGGGCAAGCGGAACTTGGGAATCTGGGTGCGCACAAAGCCGCCCGCCTTGGACTCGCCTTCAAACACCGTGACAGCGTAGCCGCACGGCACCAGGTCACGCGCGACCGTCAGCGACGCCGGGCCAGCGCCGACACAGGCGACGCGCTTGCCGTTGGGCGGTGCGATCTTGGGCATGCGCGAAGAGATATCGTCCTTGAAATCGGCGGCCACGCGTTTGAGGCGGCAAATGGCTACCGGTTCGGGTTTGACACCGTTGTTTTCTTCAACGCGACTGCGCCGACAGGCGGGCTCGCAAGGGCGGTCGCAGGTGCGCCCCAGTACGCCTGGGAACACGTTACTCACCCAATTGACCATGTAAGCGTCACTGTAGCGACCCTGACCAATCAGGCGGATGTATTCCGGCACCGGGGTGTGGGCCGGGCAGGCCCATTGGCAATCGACGACCTTGTGAAAATAGGCCGGGTTAGCGGTATTGGTAGCTTGCAAAGTTGTCTCCTCGTCCCGCTTGCAGTCAAAAAAATGGGTGCTTTTGCGGGCAGGGGTGCATCCTACGCTCGGGCCGGGGTTTGGCGCCAGCGGGTTTGTCCGAAAACTGCAGGTTCATTGATCTACATCAGATATTTGTTGGCGCTTAAATAGTGACGGAATTTGATTTAACTCAATTCAACGTGCGCGGGCTTCTGGACAATGGGCGACACCTTCAGGAGATGTTGAGATGACCACCACAACCCCCAATAACCGATTCAAGGCTTTGGACGCGTGCCATCGCCAGATGCAAAAACACCTGACCGAGATGGCTGCCCTGCTGACCTGGTTGCGCGCCGGTGACAACGACCCGGCGCTGCGTCAGCAGGCTGGTGAAATTGAAGCATTTTTTTCATCGACTGCGCGTGCGCACCACGCCGAAGAAGAACAAAAAGTGTTCCCCGGGCTGCTCCTCAGCGACAACGCCGAACTGGTGCAGGCGGTACGTACGCTGCAGCAAGACCACAACTGGATCGAACTCAACTGGCTGGAGCTGGCGCCCATGCTGCGGGCGCTGGCGCAGGGCGAAGACTGGATCGAGCCGACCGAGCTGGAGCACGCGCTGGAAGTTTTTGTGACGTTGTGCAACGACCATATTGCACTGGAAGAGTCGCTGATTTACCCCGAAGCCAAAGCGCGCCTGGCCGCCGAGCTGGCCAGCCGGGCGACACGCCTGGCCGCCTGAAGCCTATTGCTTCCACGCGGATTGGTCACAATCCGGGCTTCTGCGCTCAAGGAGTGACCAAATCATGTCTGATTCTTCAAACGGGCAGCGTCAGCGCTGGGGTGTTGTGCTGGTGGCACTGCAGTTTGCCTTGCTGCTCGCACTTGCGGCCATGGCCGGCTCCCGGTTTGTCAACGTTGGCATCGGCTGGGCCAGCGGCGCATTGGCGTTGTTGTCGGCGCTGCTGGGCATTTGGACGCTGGCGCACAACCGGCTGGGCAACTTCAATATTCGCCCAGCGCCCAAAGCGGGTGGGGTGCTGGTGACCTCCGGGCCGTACCAGTGGATTCGTCACCCGATGTACACCTCGGTTCTGCTTGGCGCGGCCGCCATGGCGGCGCTGGCCGCCACCGCGCTGGCGTGGTCGGCGTGGCTGGCGCTGGCCGGAGTGTTGTCGGTCAAGGCGCTGCTCGAAGAGCGCTGGGTGGCGCAGCACCACCCCGCTTACACCGCTTATTGCCAGCAGAGCAAGCGGTTTATTCCCGGCGTTTTTTAGCGCACGTTCATGGCATCGAGTGCTGTGGCCAAGTGCGCCACGCTGCGCTCGATGTTGTGCAGCTTTTCCAGTCCAAAGAGTCCGACGCGGAAGGTCTTGAAGTCAGACCCTTCGTCGCACTGCAGCGGCACGCCGGCGGCGGTTTGCAGGCCCAGCGCCAGAAATTTCTTGCTGTTTTGAATATCGGGGTCGCTGGTGTAGCTCACCACCACGCCGGGCGCCTTGAAGCCGTCGGCGGCCACGCTGCGGATGCCGCGGTGCTCGAACAGTTTGCGCACCGCGCTGCCCAGCGCCACCTGCTCGGCCTTGACCTTCTCAAAGCCATAAGCGCGGGTCTCTTGCATCACCTCGCGCAGGCGCATCAGTGCGTCGGTCGGCATGGTGGTGTGGTAGGCATGGGTTCCGCCCTCATAGGCTTCCATGATCTGCAGCCATTTTTTCAGGTCGCAGGCAAAACTGGTGCTGCTGGTGCCGTCAATCGTTGTGCGGGCATGGCGGCTGAGCATCACCATGGCGCAGCAGGGTGAGCCGCTCCAGCCTTTTTGTGGTGCGCTGACCAGCACGTCAACGCCGGTGGCCTCCATGTTGACCCACATCGCGCCGCTGGCAATGCAGTCCAGCACAAACAGGCCGCCCACCTCATGCACCGCGTTACTGACCGCCTTCAGGTACTCATCGGGCAGGATCATGCCGGCGGCGGTTTCCACGTGCGGGGCAAACACCACGTCCGGCCGCTGCGCGCGGATGGTGGCTACCACCTCTTCAATCGGGCACGGCACCCAGGGGTCTTGCGCGCCGGTGCCGGTTTTGCGCGCCTTCAGCACGGTCGCTTCGGCTGCAATCGCGCCCATGTCAAAAATCTGCGTCCAGCGGTAGCTGAACCAGCCGTTGCGGATCACCAGCACTTTTTTGCCGGTGGCAAACTGGCGCGCCACCGCTTCCATGCCAAACGTGCCGCTGCCCGGCACCAGCACCGCCGACGGGGCGGCGTAGACCTCTTTGAGGATGCTGGAGATGTCGCGCATCACGCCCTGAAAGCGTTGCGACATGTGGTTGAGCGCACGGTCGGTGTAAACCACCGAAAACTCGAGCAGACCGTCGGGGTCAATATTGGGCAGCAGTCCGGGCATGGGGTGTCTCCTGATATTTGAATCGTACGGCGCCAGCTTAGCACGCGTGCACTGAGACTGGCATTGTCCGCTGCAGCGCGTACCTCAGTCCGGCGTGACCACCAGTTTGCCTTGCACAGCGCGCGCGCCCATCAGGCCTAGGGCGGTTTTGAGTTGTGACAGGGGCAGCACGCGGTCGATCACCGGCTTGACCTTGCCTTGGGCGTACCACTGCCCAAGCTGGGCCAGCATGGCCGCGTTGGCCTGCGGTTCGCGCTTGGCAAAGTCGCCCCAGAACACGCCAACGATAGCCGCGCCTTTGAGCAGTGCCAGATTCAGCGGCAGCGCGGGGATGGCTCCAGCGGCAAAGCCGACCACCAGGTAACGGCCGCGCCAGGCGATGGAACGAAAAGCTGGTTCAGCAAAGTCGCCACCCACGGGGTCGTAGATCACGTCCGGCCCTCGGCCATCGGTGAGCGTTCTAAGCGCGTCGCGCAGCTTGCTGCTGTTGTAGTTGAGCGTGGCATCGGCGCCGAGCGTGGTGCACAGGTCGCACTTGGACTGGCTTGACGCCGCCGCAATGACGCGCGCGCCCATCGCCTTGGCGATCTGGATCGCCGCGGTACCAACGCCACCGGCGGCACCCAGCACCAGCACGGTTTCGCCCGCCTGGAGCCCACCACGGTCGACCAGCGCGTGGTACGAGGTCGCATAGGTGAGGATGAAAGCCGCAGCGTCCACCATGGTGAAACCCTCGGCTAGCGGCATACAAAGTTCGGCAGGCGCTATTGCGTGCGTAGCAAAACCGCCGGTGCCAGTGAAGCAGGCGACGTGTTGGCCGACCTTCAGGTGGGTGACGCCCTCGCCCACTGCCTGCACCACGCCGGCGTATTCAGAGCCGGGTACGAACGGTAGCGGTGGCTTGACCTGGTATTTGTTCTGCACGATCAGCAGGTCGGGAAAGTTCAGGCTGGCCGCCTTGATCTGCAGCAGCACCTCGCCCGCTTTGGGCTGTGGCGTGGGCAGTTCTTGCCAAGTGAGCGCGTCGACACCGGTGGGGTTGTCACAAAGCCAGGCGTGCATGGGCGTTCCAATCATTCAATGAGCGATGCATTTTCCATGAAAGCGCTTGCCCGGGCGTGTGGCTGGGTGTGGCGATCACCGCGGTGATGCTGCAGCTGTCAACAGCCAGTGCTGGAAGATATGCACCACCGGCGGGTTGTCGCTGCCTTCGGGCAGCACCAGGTAATAGGCGCGCGCGCCGGGCAGCGGCGCGTTACACGCCACCACCAGCTCGCCGCGGGCCAGTTCGCCACTGATCAACAGGCGCGGCACCAGCGCCAGCCCCAGACCGTGCACCGCCGCAGCGGCAGTCATGGAAAACAGCTCAAAGCGCGGCCCCGCCAGCGCTTGCGGAGCCGCCACGCCTTGCGCGTCAAACCACTGCCGCCAGGCCAGCGGCCGGGTACTCTGCTGCAGCAGCGGCATGGCGGTAATGTCCTGCGGCGACAGATTGGCTTGGCCACCCAGCCACTGGGGCGTGCACACGGGCAGCACGTCTTCGTCAAGCAGTTTCACCGCCTGCGTGCCAGCCCAGTTGGCCACCTGCTCGGGCGTGCCGGCAAACAGCGCAGCGTCAAAGCGGGTGTCGGCAAATAAAAACGGCCGGGTGCGGGTGTCGATGTGGACGGTCAGATCGGGGTGCTGGGCTTTCAGGCTGGGCAGGCGCGGAATCAGCCAGCGCGTGGCAAAGGTGGGTACCGCCGCCAGCGCCAGCACGCTGCCACGGCCCTGCGTGCTCATCACGTCCAGCGTATCTTGCTCCAGCGCGGCCAGACGGGTGGCGACCTGCTGCGCGTAGTCGCGCCCGCTGGCGGTGAGCGCTACGCCGTGGCGCGTGCGCTTGAACAAGGCGACGCCCAAAAAATCTTCCAGCGCGGTCAGCTGGCGCGACACCGCGCCCTGCGTGAGCGCCAGTTCTTGCGCGGCGCGGGTGTAGCTCTGGTGGCGGGCGGCTGCGTCAAAGCACATCAGGGCTTGCAAGGACGGGATTTTTCTGCGCATGATGTGCGTAATGTACACATATTATTAATTGCTACTGCAATCGTGTTCATTAAAAAGTGTAGCTGCTACCGCATTATTTATAAGGGCAAAGTGCTTATTTGCGATAAAAAATCTTGATCGGCACAGGCGACAAAATCACCTGTAACATGATTTAATTGAATACCTGAGTGATAACAAATCGTTTGCAATGCCTGCCACCGGCGCGCTACCATGCGTCCATTCGATTGCATTGATCCACCCTCAGGAGACCCCCATGGCCCACGCATCCTTCAACTGGCAAGACCCGTTTTTGCTGGAACAACAACTCACCGACGACGAGCGCGCTATTCAAGCGGCGGCCGCCGCCTACTGCCAGGACAAGCTGGCCCCGCGCGTGCTGGAAGCCTTTCGCAAAGAGCAAACCGACCCTAACATCTTCCGTGAGATGGGCGCGCTCGGTCTGCTGGGCCCGACGATTCCTGAACAATATGGCGGCCCCGGCCTGAACTATGTGGCCTACGGCCTGATCGCGCGCGAGGTGGAGCGCGTGGACAGCGGCTACCGCAGCATGATGAGCGTGCAAAGCTCGCTGGTGATGCTGCCCATTTATGAATTTGGCAACGAGGTCACGCGTCAAAAATACCTGCCCAAGCTGGCCACCGGCGAATGGATTGGCTGCTTTGGCCTGACCGAACCCAACCACGGCTCCGACCCGGCCAGCATGCTCAGCCGCGCCGTGAAAGTGCCCGGCGGCTACAAGCTCACCGGCAGCAAGATGTGGATTTCCAACAGCCCGATTGCCGACGTGTTTGTGGTTTGGGCCAAAGAGGTCAGCGCCGAGGGCAAGGTCGGCCCGATTCGTGGCTTTGTGCTGGACAAAGGCGCAGCGGGTCTGAGCGCCCCGGCCATCCACGGCAAGGTCGGCTTGCGCGCTTCCATCACCGGCGAGATCGTCATGGACAACGTGTTTTGCCCCGAAGAAAACGCCTTCCCTGAAGTGCAAGGCCTCAAAGGCCCGTTCACCTGCCTGAATAGTGCCCGCTACGGCATCGCCTGGGGTGCGTTGGGCGCGGCGGAAGACTGCTGGCTGCGCGCGCGCCAGTACGTGCTGGACCGTCAGCAATTTGGCCGCCCGCTGGCCGCCAACCAGCTCATCCAAAAGAAGCTGGCCGACATGCAAACCGAGATCGCGCTGGGCTTGCAAGGCTGTCTGCGCCTGGGCCGCATGAAAGACGAAGGCACGGCCTCGGTGGAAATCACCAGCATTTTGAAGCGCAACAGTTGCGGCAAGGCGCTGGACGTGGCTCGCCTGGCGCGCGACATGATGGGTGGCAACGGCATCAGCGACGAGTTTGGCGTGGCGCGCCATCTGGTCAACCTGGAAGTGGTCAACACCTACGAAGGTACGCACGACATCCACGCGCTGATCCTTGGCCGTGCCCAAACCGGCATCCAGGCCTTCTGTTAAAGAAAAGGGGCCAGGCTCGAATTATGACGACGTCCCAAACTGCTGCGCTTTCGCACCTCAAAGTCCTCGACCTGTCGCGCGTGCTGGCTGGCCCCTGGGCGACGCAAATGCTGGCTGATCTGGGCGCTGACGTGATCAAGATCGAGCGCCCCGGCGCAGGCGACGACACGCGCCATTGGGGGCCACCGTTCCTGAAAGATGCGCAGGGTAACGACACCGACCAGGCCACCTATTTCACCGCCTGCAACCGCAACAAGCGCGCCATCACGCTCGACATCGCGCAACCCGAAGGCCAGGCGTTGATTCGCCAAATGGCCGCGCAAAGCGACGTGCTGGTGGAGAACTTCAAGGTTGGCGGCCTGAAGCAATACGGGCTGGATTTTGAGAGCCTCAAAGCCACAAATCCGCGCCTGATTTACTGCTCGGTCACCGGTTTCGGCCAGACCGGGCCGTATGCCGAGCGTGCTGGTTACGACCTGATGATGCAGGCCATGAGCGGCATGATGAGCATCACCGGCCACGCTGACGGCGAGCCCGGCGGCGGCCCCATGCGCATGGGCGTGGCGCTGATCGACATCCTGACCGGCATCTACGCCTGCAGCGCCATTCTGGCGGCGGTGGAAGCGCGCCACCAGACCGGCTGTGGCCAGCACATTGACATGGCGCTGCTGGATGTGGGCATGGCGGTGCTGGCCAACCAGGCGGCGGGTTTTCTCAACACCGGTGCGGTGCCTGAGCGCCAGGGCAACACCCACCCCAGCCTGGCTCCTTACCAAACCTTTGACACGGCAGACGGCCAGATGCTGCTGGCCGTGGGCAACGACGGCCAGTTTTCGCGCTTTTGCGAGGCAGCCGGTCACCCCGAATGGACGCAGGACGCACGTTTTGCCAGCAACACCCTGCGCGTGCAACACCGCGCGGCGCTCATTGCCCTGATGCTGCCGGTGACACGAACGCGCAGCACCGGGGATTGGGTCACGCTGCTGGAAGACAAGGCCGTGCCCTGCGGCCCCATCAACACGCTGGCGCAGGCCTTTGCCGACCCCCAGGTGCAGGCTCGTGGTTTGATAACAAATCAGCCTCTAGCCCATATAAATAAAGCGCAAGCAGCTATTGACAAAATAGTGACTGTGGCCAGCCCACTACGCCTGAGTGTCACGCCGCCGGTGCTGCACCGCGCGCCGCCCCGGCTTGGTGAGCACACCGACGAGGTGCTGGCAGAATCGGGCCTGGATGCCCAGCAGATTGCCGGTCTACGCAACCGCAACATCATTTGAATAGCCATCGGCATCCCGCAGGGAGATGCCATGGATCGAACCGAACGTTTTTACAAAATCAACGAACTGCTGCGCGCCAAAAAGGTCGTCAGCTATGCCACCCTGCTGGCCGCCTTGGGCGTGTCACGCTCGACCCTCAAACGCGAC
>PFKL01000204.1 GCA_002784245.1 Comamonadaceae bacterium CG_4_10_14_3_um_filter_60_75 | reverse complement strand
CGGCACCGATGCCAAAGGTTTTTTGGCCGCAGCAGCCCAAGCCGGTGACCGCTGGAGCTACGGCTCGCCCGGTGTGGGCACGGTCGGCCACATCGGCATGGAGTTTTTCAAAGCCAAAACCGGTGTTCAAGCGGTGCACGTGCCCTACCCTGGTTACGCCCAGGTGGCCACGGCAATGATTGGCGGGGATTTGCACTTGTCGATGTTGCCGCCGGCACTGGCGATGGCCCAAGTCAAGGGCGGCAAATTGCGCGCCATTGGCGTGACCAGCAGCGGGCGCAGCGCCCTGCTGCCTGATCTGCCAAGCATGGCCGAGGCCGGTGTGGCCAACTTCAACCTGGAAATCTGGAA
Source organism: Comamonadaceae bacterium CG_4_10_14_3_um_filter_60_75 (assembly GCA_002784245.1). Taxonomy (GTDB): domain Bacteria; phylum Pseudomonadota; class Gammaproteobacteria; order Burkholderiales; family Burkholderiaceae_C; genus Rhodoferax. The sequence continues at coordinate 4,514 of PFKL01000204.1, read as the reverse complement.
CGCCGTGGCCGCACCAAAATCAATGCCCGCGCCAATCGTTGCCCGCTTGTCAGCGCTGGTGAGCGACGTTGCGCGCTCACCCGAGATGCGGCAAAAACTCTACCAGCAGGGCTGGCAAGTGGTGGGCTCATCCCCTGATGGCCTGGCCAAGCGTATCCAGTCTGACACACAGCAGTTCGGCGCGGTGATCAAGACCCTCGGCTTGGCAACCCAAAAGTAGCACCCGTCCTCTGACGTTAGAACTTCGACAAGTCAGGCTGGCGCTTTTCCAGAAACGCGGTGAATGCCTCGCGTGCGGCGGGCTCAAGCACCAGTTCACCAAATACTTCGCCCTCTTGCATGATGCGCTGCTGCAGCAGATCTGCCTGACCCTGCTTCATCAGGCGCTTGGCCGCCGCCAGCGCCATGGTGGGTTTGGACGCCAGTTTGCGGGCCTGGCGCTGCGCCAGTGCGTTGGCCTCAGACGGCGGCACAATGCGCGCGACCAAGCCCATCTCCAGCGCGGCCTCAGCGCCAAACGGCTCGCCCAGCAGCAAGGCCTCGGCAGCACGACCGTAGCCCATGCGCTGCGGCGCCAGCAGGCTGGAGCCCGCTTCCGGGCAAACCCCCAGGTTGACAAACGGCATCGAAAACGCCGCGTTGTCACCCGCATAGACCAGGTCACAATGAAACAGCAGGGTGGTACCAATACCCACCGCTGGCCCGCAAACCGCCGTCACGATCGGCTTGGGGAACGTGCTGATGGCGTGCAAAAAGCGAAATACCGGCATCTCTGGCGGGGTACTCGGGCGGGTCAAAAAGTCAGAAATATCGTTGCCCGCGCTGAACACCGTCTCGTGGCCCTGAATGACCAGCGCGCGCACGTTGCTGTCAGCCTGCGCTTGCGCCAGGGTGTCAGCCAGCGAGGCGTACATCGCCGAGGTGAACGAATTTTTCTTGGCAACCCGGTTAAAGGTGAGCGTCATCACGCGCTCGGTGGTGTCAATGAGGATGTCGGTCATGGAAGGGAATTTAATCAATTGGGGTCAGTAATCAATTGGGGTCAGAGCACGTCGCTGGCGCGAGTGGTCTGACCCGCATGGTCTAGAGTTTCTCGAATATACCCGCTGCGCCCTGGCCCATGCCAATGCACATGGTCACCATGCCGTATTTGCCCTGCGTGCGTTGCAGGCCGTGGATCACGGTGGCGGCACGAATCGCACCGGTAGCACCCAACGGATGGCCCAGCGCAATCGCGCCGCCCATCGGATTCACCTTGGCTATATCCAGCCCCAGGGTGTTGATGACCGCCAGGCTTTGTGCGGCAAAGGCTTCGTTGAGCTCAATCCAGTCGAGTTGGTCGAGCGTCAGGCCGCCGTTTTTCAGAGCAGCGGGAATCGCCTCGATCGGGCCAATGCCCATGTACTGCGGTGGCACGCCTTTGGCGGCAAAACTCACAAAGCGCGCCAGCGGTTTCAGGCCAAATTGCTTGAGCGCTTTTTCACTGACCAGAATCAAGGCACCGGCGCCGTCCGAGGTTTGCGAGCTGTTGCCTGCGGTGACCGAGCCACGCGCGGCAAACGGCGACTTGAGCCTGGCCAGGCCTTCCAGGCTGGTGTCGGGGCGTGCACCTTCGTCGGTGGTAACGACGCGCTTTTTCTCACTGACTTCACCAGTGGCCAGGTTTGGCACACGGTCAATCACTTCAATGGGCGTGGTCTCTGCCGTGAAATAGCCTGCTGCCTGCGCCGCCAGCGCGCGCTGGTGCGACTGCAACGCAAACGCGTCCTGCGCTTCGCGGCTGACCTTCCACTGGGTGGCGACTTTTTCAGCCGTCAGGCCCATGCCGTAGGCAATGCCAACGTTTTCGTCGTTCTCAAACATCAGCGGCGAGAACGAGGGGGCGTTGCCACCCATCGGCACCATGCTCATGCTCTCCACGCCGGCCGCGATCATCACGTCGGCCTCGCCGACGCGGATGCGGTCGGCTGCCATTTGAATGGCAGTCACGCCCGACGCGCAAAAGCGATTGACGGTGACCCCGCCCACACTGGTAGGAAAGCCCGCCAACACGGCAGCGGCACGCGCAATGTTGAGGCCTTGCTGGCCTTCGGGCATGGCGCAGCCGCAAATGATGTCTTCAATGGCGTTGGGGTCGAGCCCCGGCGCTTGTGCCAGCGCCGACTGCAGCACCTTGACCAGCAGGTCATCCGGGCGCATGTTGCGGAAAAACCCGCGGCTTGATTTGCCAATGGGGCTGCGCGTGGCAGCAACGATATAGGCATCAGAGAGTTGTTTCATAGTGATCCTTAAATGATCGAAAAATTGTGACGTTCGTGACTAAGCAAGGGTAGCGAGCGACTTTGAGGCCAGGCAGACGGAGCACAGCGACCGGAACGTACACCCATACGTGAGGATTGCGAGCACCGCCCAACGACGCATAAAAGCCGCGCAGTAGCTTGATTAGTTACGAACTGGCTTGCCGTTTTGCATCATCCCCATGATCCGCTCTTGCGTCTTGGGGTTGGCCAGCAGGGTGGCAAACGCCTTGCGCTCCAGTGCCATCAGGTATTCCTCATCAACCAGGCTGCCGGCATCGACATCACCACCGCAAACCACCCAGGCAATCTGGCTGCCGATGAAATAGTCGTAGGCGCTGATGAACCCACCGTCGCGCATGTTGACCAGCGTGCCCTTGATGGTGGCCAGGCCGCTGCGGCCAGCCACCGGAAACATGCGCTTGTGTGGCGCGCGGTAGCCGGAATCGAACAGGGCTTTGGCCTCGTTGATGGCGACATAAAGCAGTTCATCCTTGTGCGCGACGATCACATCGCTATCTAAAAGATAGCCAAGTTTCCTTGATTCAAGAGCACTGGTGCCAACTTTTGCCATGGCTGCGGCAGTGAAGCCGTTGGTCAAAAACGGCAACAGGTCTTTACCAGTAGAGGCCGCGGCGTTCTCCGCGGCGCGGCGGGCAATGTAGGTCAGGCCGCCACCACCGGGCACCAGGCCGACACCCACCTCGACCAGACCAATGTAGCTTTCCATGGCCGCCACGCGCTTGCTGGAATACAGCCCCAGCTCGCAGCCGCCACCGAGCGCCAAACCACGCATGGCTGAAATCACGGGCACGTTGGCGTAGCGCAGTTGGAGCATGATTTTTTGCATCTCGTGCTCGGCTTCGCTGATGGCACCAACGCCGCCGGTCATGAACGCGGGCAGCATGGCCTGCAGATCAGCACCGGCAGAAAACAGCTCGTCGTTGGACCAGATCACCAGACCCTTGTACTTTTCTTCGGCCAGCGCCACGCCTTGCATCAGGCCTTCGAGCACACCCATGCCGATGGCGTGCATCTTGGTCTTGATGCTGGCAATCACCACCTCATCATCTTGCGTCCACAGGCGCACCGCGTCGTCCTCAAACAATGTGGTGCCTGCCGTTTTGGCGTCCGCCGCGTTGGCACCTAGCACGCTTTCGGGAAAGTGCTGACGCGCATAGACCGGGAGTTGGCGCACCGGCACAAACTGGCCGGTGGTCGGATTCCAGGAGCCCGCGGGGGTATGCACGCCACCGGCATCGGCCACCGGGCCTTTGAACACCCAGTCGGGCAGCGGCGCATTGCACAGCGCTTTACCCGCGTCAATATCAGCCTTGACCAGGTTGGCCACGTCTAGCCAGCCGGCTTCTTGCCACAACTCAAACGGACCCTGCTTCATGCCAAAGCCCCAGCGCATGCAAAAGTCGACATCACGCGCGTTGTCGGCAATGTCGGCCAGGTGCACGGCGGCGTAGTGGAAAGCGTTGCGCAAGATCGCCCACAGGAACTGGCCTTGCGCACCCTCGGCGTTGCGCAACAGTTTCAGCCGCTCAACGGCCGGCTTTTTCAGCATGCGGGTGTAGACCTCGTCGGCTTTCTCACCGGCGGGCACGTAGGTTTTGGTTTTCAAGTCAAAACGCTGGATGTCGCGACCCACCTTCTTGAAGAAGCCCGCCTTGGTCTTTTGCCCCAGGTTGCCCATCTCGAGCAAGGTTTTCAACACCTCGGGCGTGGCAAAACTGGGGTAGAACGGATCAGTCTGGGCGCTAAGCGTGTCCTGCAGCGTCTTGATCACATGCGCCATGGTGTCCAGACCCACCACGTCGGCGGTGCGGAAAGTGCCACTGCTGGCGCGACCGAGTTTCTTGCCGGTCAGGTCATCGACCACGTCGTAAGTCAGTCCGTAGTTTTCCACCTCTTTCATGGTGGCCAGCATGCCCGCCACGCCGACGCGGTTGGCGATGAAGTTGGGCGTGTCTTTGGCGCGCACCACGCCCTTGCCCAGCACGCTGGTGACAAAGGCTTCCAGGTCGTCAAGGATCTGCGGCTGCGTGGTGGGGGTGTTGATCAGCTCCACCAGCGGCATGTAGCGCGGCGGGTTAAAGAAATGGATACCGCAAAAGCGCGGTTTGATTTCCTCGGGCAGAACTTCACTGAGCTTGGTGATCGACAGGCCCGAGGTATTGGACGCAACGATGGCGTGCGGAGCGATGAAGG
>PFKL01000219.1 GCA_002784245.1 Comamonadaceae bacterium CG_4_10_14_3_um_filter_60_75 | reverse complement strand
ACACCGCCCGGGGTGGGTATGGGTTGCAAGCCGCCGGTGTTTCTGCGCGCGGGGCAGACGCTGCGCTTGGGGGTGGAAGGCTTGGGCGAGCAGACGCAGGTGACCGTAACGGCCTGAGTTGGGCGGCTGGGTCAGCTTTGCTTTGACTTGAGGCTTGTGGCAGAGCTTTTAGCCTGACTTGAAGGGGCTGTGGTGCTGCAGTTCTGTCACATACTGCGCTATATCCTGGCCTTCGGCGTTTAGGAAGTCTTGCACCGCACCGGCAAAACCACGGTGCGCCAGCCAGTGGGCGCTGGTGGTGTGGACGGGTAGCAGGGCACGCGCCAATTTGTGTTCACCTTGCGCGCCGCCCTCAAAGCGGCTGTAGCCGTTGGCCATGCACCATGCCAAGGGCTGGTAGTAGCAGGCTTCGAAGTGCAGGCAATCCACCCGCTCCAGCGCTCCCCAATAGCGACCGTAGGCGACACGCTCAAAAGTTTCATGATGATTTAGGCCTCTAGCCCTTATTGCGCTTGCGTTAACAGCTATCAGGCTGGTAGCAATGGGTTGGCCGTAGCGCTCGGCGGTGAACAGCAGCCAATCGTCGGGCATGTGCGCGGCCATGTCAGCAAAAAATGCGCGGTTCAAATACGGTGCGTTGCCATGCTCTTGGTAGGTGCGCTCGTAGCATTGGTAAAAAAAGTCCCAGTCTGACACGCTGATGTTGCGGCCCTGGGCATGGCGAAAGCGCACGCCGGCTTCATGCACTTTGCGCCGCTCCTGGCGGATTTTTTTACGCTTCTCTTGTGCCAGGGAGGTCAAAAATTCATCAAAGTCGGTGTAGCCAGGCACGCTGTTTTGCCAGTGAAATTGCACTGCGTGGCGCGGCATCATGCCGGCGCTGTCGCACGCCTGCAGGTCGTCGTTATTGGCAAACAAACAGTGCACGCCTGAGAGCCCCACAGATTCGCACCAGTGAACAACCGCTTGCACCAGCAGCGCACGCTCATGCGCAGTGCGGGCCAGCAGGCGGGCGCCCGGAACCGGTGTGAACGGTACAGCGATCACGGCTTTGGGGTAGTAGGCCAAGCCGTGCTCGGCGTAGGCGCGCGCCCAGCCCTGGTCAAACACATATTCACCGCGTGAGTGGGTTTTGAGGTACAGCGCGCACGCACCCGCCAACTGACCTTGTTGCTCCAGCAGCACAAAGTGGGGTGACCAGCCGGTGCTGGGTGTGGCGCAGCCGCTGGTGTGCAATGCCGCCAGGTAGGCATGTTGCATAAACGGCGTGGCGTTGGCCTGTCTGAAAAGCAGTGCGTCCCACTGCGCCGCATCAACCAACAACGGCGAATCTGTGATCCGAATGACATAATCAAATGACCCGGGGGACTGCGTGTTGCCCATATCTATCTGGCTGCTTTCTATGACTCTCAAAATCTGTGTGGCTCAGCTCAACCTGGTGGTGGGTGACCTGGCGGGTAACGCACAAAAAATTACCGCTGCGGCACGCGCCGCCTACCAGGACGGCGCGCGCTTGGTGCTGACGCCGGAACTCTCCATTTGTGGCTACGCTGCCGAAGACTTGTTTTTGCGCTCGGCGTTCATCGCTGCTTGTGATGATGCCGTGAAATCCCTGGCGGCTGCGCTGGCCGACTTGAAAGACCTTTGCGTGGTGGTGGGGCACCCCACCGGCGGTGACCAGCGCACCCGCTCGGTGGCGGTACCCAGCCGCTGGAACGCCGCCTCGGTGCTGCGCGAAGGCCAGGTCATTGCGACCTATGCCAAGCGCGAATTGCCCAACTACCAGGTGTTTGACGAGCGCCGTTATTTCACGCCAGGGCAGGGCGTGTGCGTGTTTGAAGTCGGTGTGCCAGGTGAGCAGTTCAAGGTGGGCTTGCTGATTTGTGAAGATGCCTGGTTTGCAGCCCCGGCGCGTGAGACGGCACAAGCCGGCGCGCAATTGCTGGCGGTGATCAACGCGTCACCGTTTCATGTGGGCAAGGGTTACGAGCGTGAGCAGATGATGCGCCAGCGGGTGGCCGACTGCGGGCTGCCGCTGGTTTATGCGCACCTGGTGGGTGGTCAGGACGAGGTGGTGTTTGAGGGTCATTCGTTTATTTTGAATGCCGACGGCAGCGTGGCCGGGCGCGCCCCCAGTTTTATAGAAAATAGCCTTCTAGCCCAGGTAGAGAAAGCGCAAGGTGCTATCAAAATTAGTTCGCCGATGGCGCCAGAGCGCGCGCCAGATGCCGACTTGTGGGACGCCTTGGTGCTGGGCGTGCGCGACTACATCGGTAAAAACGGCTTTCCGGGCGTGTTGCTGGGTTTGTCGGGTGGCATCGATTCGGCGCTGGTGCTGGCCATTGCAGTGGATGCCTTGGGCAAAGACCGGGTGCGCGCGGTGATGATGCCCTCGCCCTACACGGCCGACATCAGCTGGATTGACGCGCGTGACATGGCGCAAAGACTGGGCGTGCGCTACGACGAGCTGTCGATCGTGCCCGAGTTTGAGGCCTTCAAGGCCACGCTGGCGGGAGAATTCAAGGGTCTGGCCGAAGACACCACCGAAGAAAACATCCAGGCCCGCATACGCGGCACGCTGCTAATGGCGTTGTCCAACAAATTTGGCGGCATCGTGCTGACTACGGGCAACAAGAGCGAGATGGCTACCGGCTACTGTACGCTGTACGGCGACATGGCGGGCGGTTTCGCCGTGATCAAAGACCTGGTCAAAACCACCGTGTTTCGGCTGGCGCGCTGGCGCAATGTGCATGACCCGTATGGCACGGCGCGCGAACCGATTCCAGAGCGCATCATCACCCGCCCACCCAGCGCCGAACTGCGCCCTGACCAAAAAGACCAGGACAGTTTGCCGCCCTACGAGGTGCTCGACGGCATTCTGGAGCGCTACATGGAAAACGACGAGGCGATCGACGCCATCGTGGCAGCGGGTTTCGATCGCGCCGACGTTGAGCGGGTCACCCGCCTTATCAAGATCAATGAATACAAGCGCCGACAGGCGCCGGTAGGGATTCGGGTAACCCACCGCAGTTTTGGCAAGGATTGGCGTTATCCTATTACCCATCGTTTTCGGGCTTGATGGCCGCTCGCCGGTTGCTCGACTTTCCTGTTTCTCCATTGCTTGAGGTATTCCATGAAACAAATCACCGCCGTCATCAAACCGTTCAAACTCGAAGAGGTGCGCGAGGGCCTGGCTGAATGCGGTGTCACCGGCTTGACTGTGACCGAAGTCAAAGGGTTTGGTCGCCAGAAAGGGCATACCGAGTTGTACCGTGGCGCAGAGTACGTGGTTGACTTTCTGCCCAAGGTCAAGATCGAGGTTGTCGTCAAAACCGACGATTTGGAGCGGTGCGTGGATGCCATCGTCAAGGCGGCGCACACCGGAAAGATTGGCGATGGCAAGATTTTCATTACGCCGGTAGAGCGCGTGGTGCGCATTCGTACCGGTGAATTGGATCAGTCAGCGATCTGAGTTGACGCTCAGGTTTTACGCGGTTGCGTTGAAACCAGCTGCGTACCGGCCAGGGCGTCGTGCCAGAACTGGCGCCTGGGGTGTAGCAAGCTAAGCAACGCCCAGATCACAACCCAGCCAGGCAGAATGACCAGCGTTTCAGCACCCGAAAGCTGGAACCGCCACGACACCAACAGCGGCGGCAAGACCCACAGCCAGCACAGCAGGTAGCGCACGACAGCGCGGACCTGGGTGAGCTGATGCCCATGAAGATCGGTGACGCGGATGTGCCAGGTTTTCATGGCCAGGGTTTGCCCTTTGGCCCATAACCAGCCAAAGTAGATGCCAAAGACGACAAAGATGAACGCCTGCAGTGCGTGGCGGTTATCCAAGGCGTTTTTGGTTTGGCTCAGCGTACCAAACAGGTAGCCGGCGATAAAGACCACGCCAAACAGCAGCAGGCCTTCGTACAACCAGCAGGCCATGCGGCGCAGCAGGCCGGGGGTGTCAGGCAAAGGAACAGCGCCAACAGTCATGAGCTCAATGCGCAGCGGGTATGGCGGCAGGTTTTTGGGGCACTTTGACCTGCGGTGCCAGTGGTACTTTGGGCGCTGACGCTGCCAAGGCCTGCTTTTGCTCGGGGGTGAGCGTCTGGTAAATCTCCCAGCGCTCGGCCTTGTCCTCGGTGGGTAATGCTTGGGTTTGGCTGAAATTCAGGCGGGCCTGGGTGCGTTGCTTGGGCGTCAACGCTGCCCACGTCGCCATGCGTGTGTGCAAGCGTTCTTTGGCCGACGGCGTCAGGTCAGCATAGTCGGTGCTCAGGGCGATCCATTGTTTTTTTTGCGTCTCGCTCAGCTTTGACCAGGTTGCGTCGAGAGGTTGCAATGCCTGGCGCTGGGTTGCACTCAGGTGCGCCCATTCCAGACTGTCGGTCTTGGCTTGCAAGGAAGTAATGTGCGCTGCATTGCTTTTGGGGACAAGCGGGGCGCTCGTTTGCGCAACGGCACTCCATGCAAAGACGCCAAGGATCAATCCCAGTAATGGGTGGGTAAAGGGGTTGTTGGTTTGGCGGGAGCGCGATTGCATGCTGTCAACGTGACTTTGTGGGGTAGCTTAATTTCAGAAAGTACTTGAACCCGGGATCGAGATAAGCAGCGGGAGGCAGGTCGTCGATGAGCAAGACGCGGTCAACTTCGGCTGCGTCCTGCAACGAATTTTCGTTTTGGATGGTATCGATCAACCAGAGCCCCAGCAACAACGCGATCAGCATGCCAACGCTGCTGAGCCGCTGCCATACCGGCACACGCGGGTCTTCACTGTCAACGCGCCCAACCGAACCATGGCCGGCCATGGACATCCCTGTTTGAGCCACATGAACGAGCGCCATGCGGTGTTGCTCAACGGCTTGCTCACGGGCGGCACGAAGGCGTTGCAAGGTGTTGGGGTCAAGGGTGTCAACCGAACGCAACAAAATCTGGGCCAAGCGCTCGCCTGCGGCGTCCAGCACTGGGTTCAAATGGTCTTGGCGATGATGTGCTTTGCTCTTTTTCATAACCGGATTCCCTTGGCAGATAAGGTTTTCAGCAGACGGTGAATGGCTCTGGAACAGTGTGTTTTGACACTCCCTTGTGAACATCCCATGGCCACAGCGGTTTCGGCGACGTCCATATCCTCCCAATAACGCAATAGGAATGCTTCTCGTTGACGGTCCGGCAACTGCACCAATTCTGCCTCGATCATTTGCAGGGTTTCAACCCGCATGCTCTGGGTTTCGGGGTTTTCAAACGCAACCGCGGTTTCTGCCGTCGACAGGCTTTCCAAAATATCAAAATCGCCCTCGTCAGTGTCGGATTCAAAGTTGCCGAACGAGGCAAAGTGAGCATTCTGAACCTTTTGACGCCTGAACCAGTCCAGCGTGGCATTCGACAAGATGCGCTGAAACAGCATCGGGAGCTCGTTAGCAGGCCGATCGCCGTAGCTTTCGGCCAACCGCATCATGCTGTCTTGCACAATGTCCAGGGCCGATTCGTTGTTGCGCACATGGTAAAGCGCACGCTTATAGGCGCGCTTTTCAACGTCTTTCAGGAAGGCTGAGAGCTCTTTGGGGGAGGCCAATTGCGGTTGCTCGGTAAAAGTGGTGTTTGATCCAACCTGGCTGTGACGAATTCCCGGAGATTATGTCAGTAGCCCACGGTTGTCATTTTGTCGACTAAGTCGCCCGATGGGGTGCTGTTGCAGTGCGATAATGCGGTTTGCCAATTAAAGCAAACGGGTCAAGGTTCGGCGCAAGAAACAGTGCGCTTATGATCTCGGCCTCAAGTTTCGATGTAACGCCATAAGTGTTTGCAAAGAAGCACCCAAGGTTTTTCGTCAGAGAAATTCACAAAGGTTCATCATGGAAATATCAAAAGCCGAAGCCGTTTCGGTGTCAAACTCAGCCGCCAGTCGTTCCACCACCAAAAGTAAACCGGCGGCCAGTGCGCCAGATACTGAACTTCGAGGTGCTGAAGTTCTGATCAAGGCGCTGCAGGCAGAAAACGTCAAATTTGTCTGGGGCTATCCTGGCGGAGCGGTATTGCACATTTACGACGCGCTGTTCAAACAAGAATCCATTCAACACATACTGGTACGTCACGAGCAGGCTGCAGTGCACGCGGCCGATGGCTATGCGCGCGCCACCGGAGACGTTGGGGTTGCTTTGGTGACCTCTGGGCCCGGCGCGACCAACGCGGTAACTGGCATTGCTACTGCCTACATGGACAGTATTCCAATGGTGATCATTAGCGGCCAGGTGCCCACGCCCGCCATCGGCATGGACGCGTTTCAGGAATGTGACACGGTGGGTATTACCCGGCCGGTGGTCAAGCACAATTTTTTGATCAAAGACGCGCGCGATCTGGCTGAGACGATGAAAAAGGCGTTTCACATCGCCCGCAGCGGTCGCCCGGGCCCGGTGGTAGTTGATATTCCGAAAGACGTGTCGTTCAAGAAGGTGCTGTTTCACGGCTATCCTGCATCGATTGAGATGCGCTCCTACAACCCGGTACGCAAGGGGCACGGCGGACAAATCCGCAAGGCCTTGCAACTGCTGTTGACCGCCAAACGCCCCTACATTTATACCGGTGGCGGTGTGCTGTTGAGCAACGCGTCCAACGAGTTGCGTCAGTTGGTGGATTTGCTGGGTTACCCGGTGACCCATACGCTGATGGGTCTGGGGGCGTATCCGGCCAGTGACCGCAAGTTCCTGGGTATGTTGGGCATGCACGGTACGCTCGAAGCCAACAACACCATGCAAAACTGCGATGTGTTGCTCGCCGTAGGTGCCCGCTTTGACGATCGCGTGATTGGCAACCCCAAGCACTTTGCCCAGAACGAACGCAAGATCATCCATATCGACATTGACCCGTCGAGCATTTCCAAACGCGTGCGCGTTGATATTCCGATTGTCGGTGACGTCAAGGACGTCTTGACCGAACTGATCGCCATGATCAAAGAAAGCGCCGTCAAGCCCGATGCCGGTGCACTGGCCGCGTGGTGGGACACGATTGAAGGCTGGCGCAAACGCGATTGTCTGAAATACGACCACGGCACCAACGATGTCATCAAGCCGCAAGCGGTGGTTGAAACGCTTTGGAATATGACCAAAAGTGACGACGTCTACATCACGTCTGACGTCGGTCAGCACCAGATGTGGGCGGCGCAGTATTACCGCTTTGACGAGCCCCGGCGCTGGATCAATTCGGGCGGCTTGGGTACCATGGGTGTGGGCATACCCTATGCAATGGGCATCAAACTGGCCAAGCCCGAGAGTGAAGTCTTTTGCATCACCGGTGAAGGTTCGGTGCAGATGTGCATTCAGGAACTTTCCACCTGCCTGCAGTACAACACGCCGATCAAAATTGTGTCGTTGAACAACCGTTACCTGGGCATGGTGCGGCAGTGGCAAGAGGTGGAGTACGAGGGCCGTTACAGCAGCAGCTACATGGACGCGCTGCCCAACTTTGTCAAACTGGCCGAGGCGTATGGTCACGTCGGCATGTTGATCGAGCGGGCGCAGGATGTGGAGCCTGCGTTGCGCGAGGCGCGCAAACTCAAGGACCGTACCGTGTTCATGGATTTCCGCACCGACCCCACCGAAAACGTCTTTCCGATGGTGCGCGCGGGCAGCGGCATCACCGAAATGCTGTTGAGTTCCGAGGATCTTTAACCCCAACTGGATGAATCTATTGTTTGCCAAGCCCGCGGGTTACCGCCAGCGGGGGAGGGCAGCGAAAAGAGGAGTCACACACTATGAAACACATTATTGCTGTCTTACTGGAAAACGAAGCGGGCGCCCTGTCGCGTGTGGTCGGGCTGTTTTCGGCCCGCGGTTACAACATTGAGTCACTGACAGTGGCACCCACCGAAGACCCCAGTCTGTCGCGCATGACGATCCAGACTGCCGGGTCAGACGAGGTCATCGAGCAGATTACCAAGCACCTCAACCGTTTGATCGAGGTGGTCAAGGTGGTGGACCTGACCGAAGGTGCTTACACCGAACGTGAGCTGATGATGGTCAAGGTGCGCGCTGTGGGCAAAGAACGCGAAGAAATGAAGCGGATGTCGGACATTTTCCGCGGGCGCATCATCGATGTGACAGAAAAAAGCTACACCATTGAACTGACGGGTGATCAGTCCAAGAATGATGCTTTTTTGAGCGCCATTGAAAGTGGCGCGATTTTGGAGACCGTGCGCACCGGTGCCAGTGGGATTGGCCGGGGCGAGCGGATTTTGCGTGTCTAGTCAGTTGGGGACAGAGCTGAAGGTCTGTCCCGCAAGTCTTGGTCAGTTGGGGACAGAGCTAACGGTCTGTCCCGCAAGTTATTAGTTTTTTACAACGGAGAGAGCGATGAAAGTTTATTACGACAAAGATTGTGATCTGAGCCTGATCAAAGGCAAAACCGTGGCCATCATTGGCTATGGCAGTCAGGGTCATGCCCACGCGCAAAATCTCAACGACAGCGGAGTCAAGGTGGTCGTGGGTTTGCGCAAAGGTGGTGCGTCCTGGGACAAGGTCGGCAAAGCGGGTCTTAATGTGATGGAAGTCAATGACGCCGTCAAGATTGCCGACGTCGTCATGATTTTGCTGCCGGACGAGCAGATTGCCGACGTGTACACCAACAACATCGCAGCCAACATCAAGCAGGGTGGTTCCTTGGTGTTTGCTCACGGCTTCAACGTGCACTACAACCAGGTGATCCCGCGTGCTGACCTCGACGTCTGGATGGTTGCGCCCAAGGCGCCCGGCCACACCGTGCGTAGCACCTATGTGCAAGGCGGTGGTGTGCCGCAGTTGATCGCCATCCATCAGGACAAGAGCGGCAAGGCGCGTGATCTGGCGCTGTCTTACGCCATGGCCAACGGTGGCGGCAAAGCTGGCATCATTGAAACCAGCTTCAAGGAAGAAACCGAAACCGACTTGTTTGGCGAACAGGCTGTGTTGTGCGGTGGTGCTGTCGAGTTGGTCAAAATGGGTTTTGAAACGCTGGTGGAAGCCGGTTATGCCCCTGAAATGGCTTACTTTGAGTGCCTGCATGAGCTCAAACTGATCGTCGACCTGATCTATGAAGGCGGCATCGCCAACATGAACTACTCGATCTCCAACAACGCCGAGTTTGGCGAGTATGTGACCGGCCCGCGCGTCATCAACGAGACGTCGCGTGCAGCCATGCGCGAGGCACTCAAGAACATTCAGAACGGTGATTACGCACGTAACTTCATCCTGGAAGGTCGTACCAACTACCCCAGCATGACCGCGCGTCGTCGCAACACCGCCGACCACCAGATCGAAATTGTCGGCGCCAAGTTGCGGGCGATGATGCCCTGGATTGCCAAGAACAAGCTGGTTGATCAAACCCGCAACTAAGTTTGCTGACGATTCTTGCAAAAGGCCACTTCGGTGGCCTTTTGTTATTATGAAGCGATACACAAGGCAGTTTGCATGGACGATAACACCCCCTCTGATCTGGCTGAGCTTGACGCTGCACCGAAAAAGCCGCGCAAGGGTATCTACGTTCTGCCCAATCTCTTTACTTTGGCAGCGCTGTTTGGCGGTTTCTATGCCATTGTGATGGCCATTAATGGACGCTTTGACCTGGCGGCGGTCGGCGTTTTTTGCGCCATGGTGCTCGACAGCCTGGACGGACGCGTCGCGCGTATGACCAATACCCAGAGCGCTTTTGGTGAGCAGATGGATTCGCTGTCCGACATGGTGTCTTTTGGTGCCGCACCTGCGCTGATCGGCTATGTCTGGGCACTCAAGGGGCTTGGACGCTGGGGCTGGATCGCAGCGTTTGTCTACTGTGCCTGTGCCGCGCTGCGCCTGGCTCGGTTTAACGTCAATACGGCAGTGGTGGACAAACGCTATTTCCAGGGCCTGCCGTCGCCGGCTGCGGCGGCGTTGGTGGCTGGATTTGTCTGGGTCGCCACCGACTTGGGCATCGTTGGCACCAGCATGGCCTGGCCCATGTTTGTGATGTGCCTGTTCGCCGGGTTGACGATGGTGACCAATGTGCCTTTCTATAGTTTCAAAGACGTTCACATGAAGCGCAGCGTGCCGTTTGTTGTTATTGTGTTGATTGCCATCGGCATCGCGGTGATCAACATTGACCCGCCGATCGTGATGTTCGGTATTTTTGTCATCTACGGTTTGAGCGGGTATTGGATCTATTTCTGGCGCAAAACCAAAGGCATCCCGACCAGTGTCATCAGCACCTCGACCGAAGAGCCGGAAGAACGCGGCTTGCACAAGTGATACCCAAGCTGTGATACATTGGGTGCATGCAAAAACTGTTGCTAACCCTACTACAGACACCCTGCGGGTGGCGTTGTTAGCGTCTGATTGCATCAACCCCAAAAGCCCGTATGCCGAACGCAGCGGGCTTTTTTGTTGCCTTCGACAGACGAATCGATACCTTGTTTTGTGAACCCAGGAGAAGTGATATGACCGACAAATTGGTAATTTTTGACACGACTTTGCGTGACGGCGAGCAGTCCCCCGGAGCTTCGATGACGCGCGACGAAAAACTGCGCATAGCCCGGCAACTTGAACGCCTGAAAGTCGATGTGATCGAAGCCGGCTTTGCTGCCAGTTCCAACGGCGACTTCGAGTGCATCAAAGCCATTGCCGAACACATCAAGGACTCGACCGTGTGCTCGCTGTCGCGCGCCAATGACCGTGACATCACGCTGGCGGCCGATGCGTTGCAAAAGGCCAACCGCGCACGTATCCATACTTTCATCGCGACGTCGCCCGTACACATGGAGAAGAAGTTGCGCATGACGCCCGAGCAGGTGCTCGAGCAGGCCAAGCTGGCAGTGCGCTTTGCCCGCAACCGTGTCGCCGATGTTGAGTTCAGCGCCGAGGATGCCTACCGAAGCGAAGAAGACTTTTTATGCCGGGTGATCGAAGCGGCGATCAACGAAGGCGCAACCACCATCAATGTGCCCGACACTGTGGGCTACGCGATTCCCGAGCTGTACGGCAATTTCATCCGAACGCTGCGTCAGCGGGTGCCCAACTCGGACAAGGCGATCTGGTCGGTGCATTGCCATAACGATCTGGGTATGGCGGTGGCCAACTCGTTGGCCGGCGTCAAGATTGGTGGCGCTCGTCAGGTGGAATGCACCATCAACGGCCTGGGCGAGCGTGCCGGCAATTGCAGCCTGGAAGAAGTGGTGATGGCGATTCGCACCCGGCGCGACTATTTTGACCTCGATGTGGGGGTGGATGCGACGCAAATTCTGGCTGCCAGCCGCATGGTTAGCCAGACCACGGGCTTTGTTGTGCAGCCCAACAAGGCCATTGTCGGTGCCAACGCATTTGCGCACACCGCAGGGATTCATCAGGACGGCATCATGAAGGCGCGTGATACTTACGAGATCATGCGTGCGGAAGACGTGGGCTGGACCGCCAACAAGATGATTCTGGGCAAACTCAGTGGCCGCAATGCTTTCAAGCAGCGCCTGCAGGAACTTGGTGTGCAGATGGACAGCGAGGCTGATATCAATCTGGCATTTGCCAAGTTCAAGGACCTGGCCGATCGCAAGAGCGAAATCTTTGACGAAGATATTTTGGCCCTGGTCAGCGAAGAAAGCGTATTGCACAACAGCGACCGCTTCGGCTATGTGTCACTGTCCCAGCACAGCGAGACCGGCGAGTTGCCGCACGCCACCGTGGTCATCACGGTGGACGGCAAAGAAGTTACCGGCCAGGCCAATGGCAACGGACCGGTGGACGCGTCGCTGAAAGCGATCGAATCCAAGGTCAATAGCGGCTCGGAAATGGTGCTGTATTCGGTCAACGCCATCAGCGGGTCGACCGAAAGTCAGGGTGAAGTGACCGTACGACTGCAAAACAGTGGGCGGGTGGTCAACGGCGTGGGTGCTGATCCGGATATCGTTGTGGCATCAGCCAAAGCCTACATTAGCGCTCTGAACAAGCTCAACAGCCAGGTCGATCGGGTAGCGGCGCAAGGGTAAATTGCTTGCATCTTTTTACTTTGGTTGAAGAAAGTGTTGCAAGTTGTTGTTGCAATGAGAAATTTCGCGTATAAACTCCAGTCTTCGCGATTGCTTTGACTGGAGCTTGAATCATGCGGCTGTTATTTCAGGTTTCACTGCAAAAAACTATCTCGGGCTGGATTTGTTTATTGAGTCTGGCGGCGGGACTTTGCCTGGTGCCATTGGCGGGTGCCCAGGCGGCGGGTAGTGCAAGCAAACAGCGTGTCAGCAAGGTGTATCACAAAAAAGCCAGCGCGGGTAAAATTTCCCGGGTCGCCAAGGCAAAGCAGCGCAGCAAAGTCCGGCGTTTGGCGGTGGTGAAACACCGGCCGTCTTATGGGGAAGCGGCCGGGCTGCACGCCACGGCCGACGAGCTTCAGTTGAAGTCCAGCGCCGCGCTGGTTGTCGATCAGCAAA
>PFKL01000099.1 GCA_002784245.1 Comamonadaceae bacterium CG_4_10_14_3_um_filter_60_75 | reverse complement strand
CTGGACGGCGTGCACATCTTTTTCCCCGACCCGTGGCACAAGGCGCGCCACAACAAGCGCCGCCTGATCCAGGCGCCGCTAGTGGCCAAGTTGGCCGCGCGCCTGAAGTTGGGGGCGTACATCCACTGTGCCACCGACTGGCAGGAATACGCCGAGCAGATTCTGCAGGTGCTGAGCGCCGAGCCGCTGCTGAAAAACACCGCTCTGCCCGCGTACCCCGAGCTGCGCGGCTATGCGCCCAAGCCGCATTACCGCCCGCTCACCAAGTTTGAAAACCGCGGCCTCAAACTCGGCCACGGCGTCTGGGACATTGTGTTTGAGCGCATCTAAACCGCCCACGCGCGACGGTGTCGGCCCGAGTTGCGTCGGCCTGCCCAGCGGACCGTGGCCGACGCTGATCGATTTTTTGGCCGAACGCTTTCCCAACGTCACACGCCAGACCTGGCTGGAGCGGCTCCGCCGTGGCGACGTGATCGATGAAGCCGGGCAGCCTCTCACGTTGCAACAGGCAAGCCTTGCCCCCTACCCCGCCAACACGCGTCTGTACTACTACCGCGAGGTGCCGCACGAGCGGCTCATTGCATTTGACGAGGTGGTGCTGCACCAGGACGAGCATTTGCTGGTGGTCGACAAGCCGCATTTTTTGCCGGTGGTGCCCTCGGGTGGCTACCTGACTGAGACCGTGCTGGTGCGCCTCAAACGCAAGCTGGGGCTCAACGATCTGGTGCCGATCCACCGCATCGACCGCGACACTGCCGGACTGGTGCTGTTCTCCAAACAACCCGCCACACGCGCGGCCTACAGCGCGCTGTTTGCCGGTCATCGGGTGCACAAAACCTACCAAGCGATCGCGCCCTGGCGCAGCGATATTGTCTTTCCATTGACGCGCCAAAGCCGCATCAAAGAGGCCGGCCACTTCATGCTGCAGCACGAGTTGCCGGGGGAGGTCAACGCCATCACCCACATTGACGTGCTGGCGGTGCGCGGTGACTTGGCGCGCTACCAACTCAAACCGGTCACCGGCCAGCGCCACCAGTTGCGCGTGCAGATGCTGGCCTTGGGTCTGCCGATTTTGAACGACGGCCTGTACCCCACACTCACGCCCGAAGGCCAGATTGACTACGCCAAGCCGCTGCAACTGCTGGCCAAAGAACTCGAATTTACCGACCCGGTGAGCGGCCAAACGCAGCATTTCGTGAGCCAGCGCCAACTGATGTTTGAGTGAAGCACACGCCAACTGGCAACCCACACCGCCAGGCGCGGTGATTGGGCCATGTGACCGGGCTTTGGGGTGCAAGGCGCGCGCCGACAGTCGCAGGCCGAACGCACACTCTGTTTCGCGCGTGATTGCAACCCAAAACCGCATGCACATGGCCCGGTCGCCGCGCCGGGTTTGACACGAAGCGGTTGAACCCACGACGCACACCGGGTATCCCACTACGCGAACGTCTACCCGCCAAACACCAATAGAATGAGATCGCAATCAAACACCCCAAACCAGCAACGCCCAAGCGGAGACCCCATGATTCTTGAACTCGCCGACTTTGCCATCCTGCCCGGCCAAAACGCCGCTTTTGAAGAGGCCGTCCAGCGCGGCCTGGACACCCTCATTTCCCACGCCAAAGGCTTTAAAGGCTTCAAGGTCAACCGCTGCATTGAAAACCCCAACCGCTACGTGCTGCAGATTTTCTGGACCACACTGGAAGACCACACCGTGGGCTTTCGCGAGTCAGCCGCGTTCACCCAGTGGCGCGCCATCGTTGGCCCGTTTTTTGCCAGCGCCCCGGTGGTGCAGCACTTTGACCTGCTCGCCAAATCGCCCAGCCCCAAGCGTTAAACACCATGACCTACGTTTTTAACCCCGCGCCCACGGCTGCGGTGCCCGTGGTGGGCAGCACAGACCGCTTTCCGGTGCACCGCATCTACTGCGTTGGCCGCAACTACGCCGAGCACGCGCAAGAGATGGGCCACACCGGCCGCGAGCCACCATTTTTCTTCATGAAACCCGCCGACGCGGTGGTGGTGGTTGATGCCGGCCTGACAGTGACCCTGCCCTACCCCAGCCTCACGCGCAATCTGCATCATGAAATTGAACTGGTGGTGGCCATCGGCACCGGCGGCCAGGCCATCCCCGTGGGTCAGGCGCTGGGCCATGTGTTTGGCTACGCCGTCGGCCTGGACATGACCCGGCGCGACCTGCAAAACGAAATGAAGCAACAGGGTCGCCCGTGGTGCATCGGCAAAGGTTTTGACCATTCCGCGCCGATTGGCCCAATCACCCCCACCGCTGCCGTGCCCGCCATCATGACAGCCGACATCAGCCTCAAGGTCAACAACAAACTGCGTCAGCAAAGCCAGATCAGCCAGCTGATCTGGAGCGTGGCCGAGACCATTGCCCAGCTCTCCAACGCCTGGACGCTGCAACCCGGCGACCTGATCTACACCGGCACGCCAGCGGGTGTCGGCTCGGTCGTCAGCGGCGACGTGCTGTCGGGCAGCATCACCGGGCTGACCCCGATTGCGCTGCAAGTGCGCTAAACCACCCTGACCCACGAACCCATGCACCGCCCGCCCATCAAGCATTGCAAAAACTGCGGCACCGCCGTGGTCTACCGCGTACCCGACGACGGCGACACCAAGGCGCGCGCCGTCTGCCCGGCCTGCCAGACCATCCACTACGAAAACCCGCTCAATGTGGTGGGTACGATTCCGATGTGGGGCGACAAGGTGCTGCTGTGCAAGCGCAACATCGAACCGCGTTACGGCAAGTGGACGCTGCCTGCAGGTTTTATGGAACTGAACGAAACCGTGGCCGAAGGCGCGGCGCGCGAAACCGTTGAAGAAGCTGGCGCGCAGTTTGAAATGGGCGATTTTTATGCGCTGGTCAACGTCACCCGCGTCGGCCAGGTGCATCTGTTTTATCGCGCCACACTGCTCAGCGACCAGTTTGAACCAGGCTTTGAGACGATCGAGGCACGGCTGTTTTCCGAGGACGAAATTCCCTGGGAAGAAATGGCCTTCAGAACCGTATCCGCAACGCTCAAACGCTTTTTTGCCGACCGCCGTGCCGGGCGTTACCTGACGCATGTTTTCGATGTCGCCTGAGCTGCTGGCCCAAGCCTCATGCTGCCCTGCTACGTCCTGCTTGACCTGGAAACCACCGGCGGCAACGCGCTGCGCGACCGCATCACCGAAATCGCCGCGGTGCGCGTTGAGCACGGCAAAGAGGTGGCGCGCTGGAGCACGCTGGTCAACCCCGGCGTGTCCATCTCCGGCTTCATTGAGCAGCTCACCGGCATCAGCAATGCGCTGGTGGCCGATGCCCCCACTTTTGACGCGGTGGCGCAGCAGCTGTTAAAGCTGCTCGACGGTGCGGTGCTGGTTGCGCACAACGTGCGCTTTGACCACGGTTTCTTGCTCAACGAATTGGCCCGCATGGACGTGGCGCTGCGCACCAAAACCCTGTGCACGGTGCGCCTGTCGCGCCTGCTGTACCCGGGCTACAAAGGTCACGGGTTGGATGCCATCATGCAGCGCCACGGCATCCGCACCGAAGCGCGTCACCGCGCCATGGGCGACGTGCAGGTCATGCAACTCTGGCTGGCGCAGGTTGTTGATCAGCTCGGTATTGACACCCTGCGCCAGCATGCGCAAACCCTGCTGCAAGGCAGCGCTGCGTTGCCGCCGCAGCTCGACACCAACGTCGCCGACATCCCTGAAGGCCCGGGCGTGTACCTGTTTTACGGTGAAGGCACGCTGCCGCTGTACGTGGGCAAAAGCGTCAAGTTGCGCAGCCGGGTGATGTCGCATTTCCAGGCCGCCAGCCGCGATGCGCGCGAAATGCGCATCGCACAGGAAATTCGCCGCATTGAGTGGGTCGAGACCGCGGGCGAATTGGGCGCGCTGCTGCTGGAGGCGCGGCTGGTCAAACAGCACCAGCCCATCCATAACCGCCAGCTGCGCCGCCAAAGCAGTCTGTGCGCCTGGCGACTCGATGCCAACCCGAACGCCCGCCCGCTGCTGGCGCTGGTACGCGGTGCCGAGCTGTCGCCGCAACAGTTTGGTAACCTGTACGGCCCTTACCGCTCTAAAAACCAGGCGATCAGCCACCTGCGCGAGCTGGCCGACACGCACGGCCTGTGCCTGCAAGCGCTGGGTCTGGAATCTGGCAAGGGCCGCTGTTTCGCGCACCAGATTGGCCACTGCAAAGGCGTGTGCTGCGGCGAGGAAGCGCCCGAGCGGCACCACCTGCGCCTGCAAATGGCGTTAGTCGCCGACAAGCTGCGCGTGTGGCCGTTTGACGGGCCGGTGGGCCTGCGTGAGCAGAATCAACAAACTGGCCGCAGTGAGGTGCATGTGTTTGACCAGTGGTGCCATTTGGCTACCGTACAGAGTGACTCGGAACTGGCGGATGCGCTGCAAACTCGCGCTGACGTGCTGGCGTTTGACCTGGACAGCTACCGTCTGGCACTGAAATACCTGTTGCCGCCGGGGCGGGGTGAGGCTTCGGTCTTTCCACTGGGAACTTTAAGAAAAATTGGCTTCTAGCCCTTTTGATATAAGCGCAGATAGCTCTGTTTTGCATAGTATTTTTTGGGTGTCACCGTTCTTTGAAAACCGTCTACGCCGGCTTTGTTGGTGCGCCACGCGCGGCGAGCCGTACGGGCGTCCACCTCATGCTGGAGTACCAGAAATCGGTGGCCACCCATACGACTCACCGCGCGAGACAGTGGATAGGCGACTGCTTTAGGAAGTCAAGGAAAGGTCACCATAGCGGTGCTGAGATTGATGTTGTAGCTAACCCGTCCAGCGCAGTGGCTGGCTTTGGCGGCCGACGATTTCTGGTACTCCAGCATGAGGAGGCCGCCAAAGACTGCCGCTGTGCGGGTCCGACAACAACCGTAACAACCGTGACAACAGCTTCAACCGCCGCGACTGGCTACAAAATCAACGCGGCGTGATGCGCTTGGGCTCCACGTCCGTGACTTCAGTGACATCGTTCACCTCGGCATCCACCACATCACGCGGATCAACCCCACGCCCCTGCTGCCCCTGCCCCTGCTGGTAAAACCGCTGCCACATGGCCTGACGGTTCACCTGAAACGTCCATGGACTCACAGGCTGACCTGTCAGCTTGGCCCACAGTGCGCGCAGCAGCCAAAAAATCAGCACCACAAACGCTGCCACCAACACACTGGCAACAAACACCAGGCCCGCCAGCAGCAAGCCCACACGCACCACAAACCCCAGCAACTTCATCAACACATCGGCCACATTTTTTCTCCGTTTGACGCCTGCAGCTTTGTGCAACGGGCAGATTTGCAAGTCATTTCACGCCAACTTTACACGGCAAGCGCTTAACTGCCGCTTAAACCGGCACAGTTTCCCCACGCACTCGGCGCATCACAGCATACGGCGGCAAGCCTTGCAACATGCGCCTGCCATACGACTGACTCAGCAGGCGTTTGTCGTAGCACACCACCCGTGCCTGATCGGTCTCGGTGCGGATGGCGCGGCCGGTCCACTGCAGCAGGCGAATACCAGTGGCGGGCACCACCAGCTCTGAAAACGGGTCGCGTCCCTCGCGCTTGAGCCATTCAGCGCGCGCCTCTTCCACCGGGTCGGACGGCGAGGCAAACGGCAGCTTGGCTATGAACACGGTCTCGCACAATGCGCCTGGCAGATCCAGCCCTTCGCCAAACGACTGCATGCCAAAGATCACCGACGGTTGACCCGACTCCACCCGCGCCAGGTGACTGCCGATCAGGCGGCTGCGCGACATCTGGCCCTGCACCAGCACCACGTCGAGCAGGGCCGCATCAAGCGCATCGACCGCTGCTTTCATTTGCACGCGCGAGGTAAACAGCACCAGCGCGCCGTGGGCCACCTGGTGCAAATCGGCCAGCAAGGCGGCGATCATTTCACGCGTGTACAAGTCCACATGGCGCGGGTCGGCGGCGGTCTCGACCACAGTCAATTCGCCTTGTGTGCGGTAGTCAAACGGGCTGTCGACTGCCAGCGTGGAAACATGCGGCAAATCGTCGAGCCCCGCCTCGGCGAGAAAATAATCAAACGTGCCGCAACTGGTCAGCGACGCCGAAGTGACCACCGCACCACGCACCTGGTTCCACAGATGGTGGCGCAGCAGGTCGCCGGGCACGATCGGGCAGGCGTGCGCGCTCAAGGCCACCAGGCCGCTGCTGGTGTCGGATTTGAGCCACTTGGCCATCGGCTGCGCCTCGTGCGCGAGCAGCATGGCGCTGGTGCCGACCACGCTGGTGAGTTTGGGCGCGAGCTGGCCGAGCTTGGCGTATTGCACTGCGCAATGCGCAGCCTGCGCCGGGTCTTCCTTGGCGCGGGCCTTGAGCTCGGCACCGAGTGCCTCCAGCACCTCGGACAAGCCCTTGGCATGGCCGTGGATCAGCGTCAGCGGTGCCACCAGCGCGTCGGGCAACTGGCCGTCCTTGAAACGGTAAACGGTATCGAAACTGCCCAGCACGGCGCGCAGCAAGTCCAGCGCGATGCGCCCGGCGTCATTCAAGCCGCCCTTGAGCTGCTGCGCTAGCGTCGGCACGTCCTGGGCAATGGTCATACCCATTTTTTCGGCGACGTCGTGCAGCGTCTTGGGTAGCTTGTCGAGCCAGCGCAGGCCGCTCAGATCCATCGCGCCCGAGAACTGGTCGAGCGCCACGGCGGGCAGGTGGTGGCCTTCGTCAAACACGATCAGGCACTTGTCAAGCTCCGGCAAAGCATTCATGCCCAGCGACGCCAGCACCAGGTCGTGGTTGGCCACAATCACCTGCGCCTGCGCCAGCTGGGCGCGCGCGTTGTAGTAACTGCAGCTGCGAAACAGCGGGCAGTGGCGCGCCGTACAGGTGTGGCGCTCGGCCGCGATGGTTGACCAATCGCGCGGGTCGGGTTGCTCGGGCAAGCTGTCGCGGTCACCGTCCCACTGGCCTGCAGCCAGTGCGTCGGCGAGCGTGCCGTAAAGCTGCAGGCGGCGCTCTTCGGGGTCTTGGCCCGCCTGGCCCTTGCGTTTTTTGCCGTCGACCGCGGCCGATGGCGGCGCATCGTCGTCAACGTCAAAGAGGTCACTGCCCTCGTCGCTGCCAGCACCGGCCAGGCGCTCGAGCTTGAGCTTGCACACGTAGCGGCCACGCCCCTTGGCCAGCGCGTAGGCGAAGGGCTCGTCCAGCACCGCCGCCAGCGCGGGCAGGTCTTTGGTCATCAGCTGTTCCTGCAACGCCACGGTGGCCGTGGACACCACCACCCGCGTCTTGCGCGCCAGCGCCATCGTCACCGACGTCGACAAATAGGCAGCTGACTTGCCAACGCCGGTACCGGCCTGAATGACGGCAATGGCGCGATCGGGCTGCGCGTGCTCGCCCAGATCCACGTTGTGCAGCGTCGTCGCTATGCGCTCGGCCATGTCGCGCTGGCCGGTGCGCGCGCGAAAACCGGGCGACGCTGCCACCACCCGGTCATAGGCGGCCAACGCCCGCGCCGACAAATCAATTTCAGTCAAGGAAACGCCCACACCAGAGTTGCCATCAATCCGGCGAGTATAGGTAGCACCGCCATGTGTGCACTGGCCCAACATCTCATAGACACCGCTTTTGATCGCAGCCGCAATGGTGTCAATCGCCGTCACGATTTCCGAAATCATCAATAGATTTCTCAGTTGGACGGGTCCGAGTGGGCTACTGGCGGCGTGGCTGGATAGGCGAGACGGCGCGGCGGGCTACTGCCCACAAAGAGGCGTAACGACCCCAAGGCGCGTTGCCAGTGGCGCCATCAAAGCGCGTAGCGCTGTCACCCAATGGTGAACTGAGACAAAGCTGAAAAGGTCAATCTTCATAGGGACTTAGGCACCGATTGCAGCACGCGCAAGAGCGCAATCGCCAGCAACACAATGCTGCCAAGGCTTGTAATCCACTCAATCGGCAGGGCATAACTGGTCCAACTTTTTGCCGCCAGGTTTTTGTGCTTAAGCAAATGGTACTGATAGCTGGACAAAGTGGCCGGACGAATTTTGGCGCCATCAACCAACTCGGCAAGCTCAACATCGCTGGGGCGAAGCGCGCCCCGCACCGGCAGGAGCCACAAATCGGCAAATTGTGCAATCTTCGAAGCAGCAACAACGGTGTGGCGGCTTCGCTCGAAAACCAGATCAGACTTTTGTGTCAGCGCGTCATAGTAGGCTGCCACCATGATGGCGGCCAGCCGGCGATTGCGCAGCTGGTAGCGAAGCGCCAGGTGGAACAGCACCCAGACCAGGACAAATATCCAACTCAAGGTGATCCTATTCATGCTTTCAATGGTCTGCGGCCAATTACCCAGTAGAAACAGGCCTACGAAAAAAGCGCCTTCAAGGCCAAATACCGAGAAAGCCATTTGTTCTTTATGGTTGTGATATTGCCCATAGAAGCCCAGTAGTGCTTCAAGGCGTTCCGACTGAACGGGCTCAGACGTTGATACTTGGGGCATAGAAGCATTCATGACCGATTGCCATCAGCTCTTGAAAAACCACAGGCCCAGTCAGCGTACAGAGCGGCGCAGCTCGGCCACCCGCTGGGTAATGGCGGCGCGATCGGGGTAGTTGCCCGCTTGCAGGCCGTCGCTGGTGTTGGCCAGGTAGGTCTCCAGGTCTTCCAGTGAATGCCCCAGGTGACCGGCCTCGGCGTGGGCCAGACCGCGGTCGCGCACCTCGTGCCAGGCATCGGGAAGCAAGAGGATCAAGCGGTCTTGCACAGCGATCAGGCGCGCCCAATCTTCCTGTGCGGCGTGGATTTCTTTCAAGTTGTACAACATGCGCGCCAGAATGGCGCGCGACGGCGCGGCCTGCAGGTACAGACCCAGCGGTATTTCTTGCTCGTCCACCAGCGCCGCCAGCTCGCGGTAAGGCTCCAGCCGCCCTGACAGCTCCTCGCGGCTGAGCGACTGACCGGTCAGCGGGTCAATTACCACCTGACCTTCGCTGAGGTTGACCTTGACCATGAAGTGCCCGGGAAACGACACCCCGCGCGCCTTCAGGCCGATGCCTTGCGCCAGCTCGAGCCAGATCACCGCCAGCGAGATCGGAATCGCCAGCCGGGTGCGCAGCACAACATGCACGTAACTGTTGTCGGGGTCAGCGTAGTTGTTGAAGTTGCCGGCAAAGTTGAGGTCGCGGTAAATGAATTGGTTGAGCACACGCAGCTTTTGCAGCGGCCCGGCGTCTGCAGGCAGGCGGCGCTGCAGCCGCGCCAGCAGTTGGTCAACTTCGCCCAGGACCTGCTGCACGGAAAGCTCAGGGTATTCGTCCTGTGCCAGGCTCACCGCGGCTTCCAGCAACGGAATGTCGGCATCAGCGTGCACCAGCGACGCAAAATACTCCAGCGGGGTCGGAACGTTCAGTGAGAGTTGCATGGCCGTGATTGTCTATCGACGCACCAGTTGGCGCAATTTCAGGCCAAAGACCGTCAGTGATACAAAATAAATAGCTGCTGACCCTGTCAGGACAAGGGCTAGAAGCCA